>CAYPAK010000052.1:8129-10167 GCA_964408665.1 uncultured Flavobacteriaceae bacterium
ATACGAGAAATAATAGTAATTCACCCTTGTGCCGATGCCCAAAAACACAATGTAGAGTTTATAGGATTTGGCGATTCTGCTTTAGAAATACTAGTAAATGTCTATTTTAAAGTAGCAAATTGGGACGAAGAACAAACTGCCAAAAACGATTTGCATATGGCAATTTTAAAACTAGCAACAAAACTCAATATTGGTTTTGCTTTTCCATCACAAACGCTTTATATGGAACAATTTCCTGAAAAAGAAACTAGTTTACCTAATTACAATACTAACCCTGACTTTATACAAAAACAGTTAACTATAACCACCGAAGAATTGAAAGAAAAATTCAAAACACATAAAAAATAGTGCTATTTTTAAGTGTGACTATTCATTAAATAAATTTCAAAAGCATACAAAAAAAGCAGATTTAAGCTGATTTTTGCTTAAAAATGGATTTTTATTAACATAATTGCTTGTTTTTTTAACTAAAACATTGAATATTAATATTTTTGTAATATGTTTGCATTTCATATTAATTTAACTTAAAACAAAAAAGATGAAAGTATTAAAAGGATTTCTTGGTTTAGCTTTAGTATTAGCTTTAGCTACAAGCTGTGATGATGCAAAAAAAGCTGCTGGTGATGCTGCAAAAGCAACTACAGAAGCTGCTGCAAAAGCTGCTGATGCTGCTAAAGAAGGTGTAAAAGATGCTGCAAAAGCAACTACAGATGCAGTAAAAGAAGGAGCTAACGCTGCTGCTGACGCTGCAAAAGAAGGTGCTAAAGCTGCTGTTGAAGGCGTAAAAGATGCTGCTGCAAAAACTGCTGACGCTGCAAAAGAAGGAGCTAAGGCTGCTGCAAACGGTGTAAAAGACGCTGCAAAAGCAACTACAAATGCTGCAGGAAAAGCTGTTGATGCTGCTAAAGATGCAGTAAAAAAATAGTTTTTACTAAAAAAAATTAAAAGGAGTTGTTTTTGTTATAGAAGCAACTCCTTTTTTTGTGTTATAAAGTCTTAGTAGTTCTTTAAGTAAGTTTAAAATATAGTATATTTGTTATTCTAGAAAATAAACAGCAGACATTATGAAAATAATAGACCTTTCAAAAGCTATTTCCTTCAATAAGAATGATCCTTGGTTTATGCGAGTGAAAATCAAACATAAGTCACATCGTAAAGCAAGATGGCTTATTCGTTTATTAGGACTACCATTTCGTCTTTTTCCAAAAGGATTTGTAGGTTGGGCAGATGATACTATTACTAAAATGGGAGTTCATTCCACTACACATATAGATGCACCTTGGCATTACTCACCTACAACTAATGGTAAAAAAGCTAAAACAATAGATCAAATACCATTAGATGATTGTTTTGCCGAAGGAATTGTTATAGATATGAAGCATAAAGCTGATTTTGACCCAATCACTATTTTAGATATTACCAGTTTTCTAGAGGAAAATGACTTAATACTAAGTCCAAAAATGATAGTGCTTATTAATACAGGGCGTGCAAAATATAACGGTACAAAAGACTTTCATAAAAAGGGTACAGGGATGAGCGCAGAAGCCACAAGATGGCTTGTAGCACAAGGTATAACCATAATGGGTATAGACGCTTGGGGTTGGGATTTGCCATTACCATATTTAATAGCAGAAGCAAAAAAAACAAACAATCCTGATTTATTTTGGGAAGCACATCTTGTAGGGAAAGAGTTGGAGTATTGGCATATGGAGCAATTAGTTAATCTAGACGCATTGCCTTATTCTGGATTTAAAGTTGCCGTATTTCCGCTTAAAATAGTTGGTGCTTCTGCGGCACCAGCACGAGTAGTTGCTATATTATAATATTTAGCTTTTTGTAATTTGCATTCTATATTTAGCATCTAAAACATAGTGATAGCCATTATTTTATTTATCCCTAAGCTTTACTTACCTTTGTATTATGAAACGATTTTTACAATTTTTATTTGGAAGTATTATATTAGTTATTATGTATGGTTTATTCATTAAATCAAGCAATGAACAGTTAGCAAACCGTTATATTGGCTTTGCCGTATTAG
>CAYPAK010000053.1:0-9940 GCA_964408665.1 uncultured Flavobacteriaceae bacterium
AATTCTTTAGCTAAGGCTAAATTATAGCGTGTTTCTTCATCTTTAGGGTTATTACGCAATGCATTTTTATAGGCTTCAATAGCTTCTTCTAATTTTCCTTTTTGAAAATAGCTATTTCCTAAATTATGATAAGCCTGTGCTTTTTGCATTTTTGTTTTTGCCATCGTTATAGCATTTAAATACAATTCTCCTGCTTCATTAATGCGTTTTTGCTTATAAATAGCATTTGCCAAATCATATTTTCCTGCTAAAATTGTATCTGCTTTAGCTACAGCTAAGCGATAATTTTCTTCGGAAGTAGTATATGATTTTGCTTGATAATCACTGTTTGCTTTATCAATAAGTGCTACGGCATCTTGAGCAAAACCTAGTACATTTTGCATGAGTATAATTATGAGTATACTATATTTTTTCATTGCTTTTTATTTAAATAAATTCAACTTTGCAATCCAATTGGTTTTCTTTTCTAATAAAAAAACGTCTATTAATAGAAACAGCAAACCTAAAGCCAAAAACCATTGAAACTGGTCTTTATAAGCCGCATATTGTTTAGTTTCAAAAGAAGATTTATCCATATTTTGGAGTACTTCTTTTAGGAATTTCACCACATAACTCGTTTTGTTTCCATCAATATATTTTCCATTACTAGCAGCGGCTATTTCTTTTAAAATCTCGGTGTTACGTTTAGTTATCACGGTATTTCCTTTATTATCTTGCTTGTATCCCATTAGACGTCCGTTACGTTTTATAGGAATACGCTCTCCTTTTTCGGTACCAACGCCAATAGTGTAAATTTTTATACCTTCTTTTGCGGCTTCTTCTGCGGCTGCAAGCACATCTTCAGAATGGTCTTCGCCATCAGAAATAATAACTAATATTTTATTGGTCTGTTCTTCATCATCATAATAACCTTTTGCCATAGCCAGCGCTTGCTTTATAGCTGTTCCTTGACTTGACAATAAGTCGGTATTTACACCTTGCAAAAACATTTTTGCTGCAGCAAAATCGCTAGTAATAGGTAATACTGGCACTGCACTTGCTGCATAAGCAATAATACCTACACGGTCTCCCCCAAGCTCATCTACTATTTTAGAAATAAGCTGTTTTGATTTTTCAATACGGCTTGGTGCTACATCTTCGGCAAGCATACTTTTGGAAACATCTACCGCAAAAACAATATCTACCCCTTGTCGTTTTACCGTTGCCATTTTTGTACCCATCTTAGGATTTGCCAATCCTATTATCAAAAATAACAAAGCTAAACTGAGTGTTATTACCTTTAAAATAGGCTTTAATTGAGATTTCTCCGAACTAAGTTTTTCCAACAATTCACTACTAGCAAAAGCGGCTTGTTTGCGTTTTTTCCAAAGGCTAAACAAGACAAACACCAACCAAACAACTGGTACTAATACGAGTAAATATAAATATGTTTTTTCTTCTATTTGATACATAATATTTTTTAAATAAAACTTTTGAATACTGTTTTTTGCAACACAAACTCTATTAATAGCAACACCAATGCTATAGCGATAAAAAACCGATATTTTTCATCATAATTATAGTATTTAAAGGTTTCTATATCTGTTTTTTCTAGTTTATTAATTTCATTATAAATAGCCTTTAATTTATTATTATCTGTAGCTCTAAAGTATTTTCCTGTAGTTTCTTTGGCTATATTTTTTAATAAATCTTCATCTATTTCTACCTTCATATATTGATAATTAAAAGAGCCATCTCTATTAATAGAAACAGGACTTGGCGCTTCTCCATTAGTCCCTAAACCAATGGTATAGACTTTAATATCGTAACTTTTAGCCAATTCTGTTGCTGTTTTAGGATCTATAGCACCTTGGTTATTTACACCATCGGTAAGTAAAATAATCACTTTACTTTTTGCCTTACTATCTTTAAGTCTATTTACTGCCGTAGCAAGTCCCATTCCTATAGCTGTTCCTTGATTTATCTGCCCATATTTAAGCCTTCTTAGACTGTTTATCACCACGTTTTTATCGCTTGTAAGTGGCACTTGGGTGTAACTTTCTCCTGCATAAACTACCAAACCAAATCTATCATTAGGTCTGCCGTTTATAAATTTTGCGGCTACTTTTTTTAAGGCTTCCAAGCGGTTAGGTTTTAGATCTTTTGCTAGCATACTTGCCGACACATCTACGGCCATAACAATATCTATTCCTCTATTCTTTTTTGTTTTAGTAGTTACTCCTACATTTCGTGGTCTTGCAAGAGCAAAAATAACTGCTGCAATAGCCAAAATTTTAAGAACAGACAGCCAAGGCTTTAATTTGGCAAGTGTTGATTGTTCTTTCTTGAATCCTGAAATACTGCTTATTTTTAAACTGGCTTGCGCTTTGTTTCTAGTGAAATAAAACCAATAGATAAGCATTGGCAAAACAAGTAGTAACCAAAGAAACTCAGGATTTACAAATTCAAATTTATTCGTTATCATCATCTTCTTCTTTTGCTTTAATAAATTTACCAGAAAGCGGCATAAAACTAGTTATAATGCGGTCTGCTACCTTTTCGCCATAAGAATCATCAGCTAGGTAGATACTCATCAAGTTTTGTAAGCCAGCATCATCCGCATAAGAAATACCTTTGAGCTTAAGTATTATCTTTTCCGCTGTATCTGGAATTTTATATTGTAATTGTACGGTGGACAATGCACAAGTTTTTCCATTTCGTTCTACTTCCTCACTTGTAATATCTCCAACGGGAGACAAGCCTTTTTTCATTAGTAAGTCTATAAAAACTTTTCCTATTGCTTCACTAGTCACATCTTCTGGTGCTTTTTGTTTAGTAGTAGCTGTGGTTAATATTACAGCAAATTTATCTGAAATACCTCCGTATTGAAAACTGCTAATTTCGTCCATTGCTTGTTTTAGCATATCTGGAAAATCTTGTTCTTTGTAAATCAATAATTTAGGCGTTTCTACCTGAACTGGCGGATAGCCATATTCGCTAGCAATCCATTCTTTGGTTTCTAACAATTCTAAAGTGCTATTTCCTAATGTTTTATCTTTTAAATAATTGAATCCGTATTTATAAACAAGTCCGCCTAGCAATACTAAAACTAAGCCTAAGCCTAGCGCCCATTTTACTATTTTCTTGTTTTTTGCTTTGCGTATTACTGCTTGTTTTTTTATTAACTCCACATCTACACCTTCTTCATTAAGCACAGGTCTGTGTATTTCGGTTTCTATTTCTAAAACGCAATTTTCGGCAGTTTTTCTGTCTAAAGCTATTTCGTTTGGCAAGGGTTTAAACTTAGCAAATTTAATTAAATCAGCACGAGACAGAACCGCTTCTACATTGGCTATTGTTTCTTTAGAAATACCCAATTTCTTTTTGTGATTGGTATCTTTCAAAATACGCACAAGTTCCTTTGTTGTGGTTTCCAGAGATGGAATAGCCACATCTCTACCAATGTAAGTACGCACAATATCCGTTAGTTTTGTGTAGTACTCCTTTACATCTTCTTGCTTATCTAGTCCACTTTTATCTAATGTCTTAAAACCTAATTTTGCTTCTTGCAAAGGTGGCAAACGCTTCTTTATAGCCTTTGCTGCAACGTTCTTTTTTCGTTTGAAATACCAAGCAGCAAGTAGTGCTAAAAACGGAATAAGCACCAATAACCACAACCACGGTTTAAAACTAAAACGTTCTGGTTTTCCTGTTGCTTTCAGTACGGTTTTAATATCATATATCTTGATATTGGTAGTATCTACAGGGATATCTTTTACGTGAACGGCTAAAGAATCGGTATAATACTCCTTGCGGTTTATTTTTACAATTTGACGAGGCAACACATAGTGTCCGCTATCAAATTGGGTAAGATTATACTTTTTTATTAATTGATATTTCGCTTTTACTTTGAGTGTATCTACAGGGAAAGCATCAATTACTTCCAATTCTCCCATAGTTTTTACAGCAGGAAAAGTAACCACGTCACTAGAATCTGTCATTACTTTTACCTGATAATTAATAGCCTCTCCAATGGCTATTTCAGTTCTATCTACAGTAGTTTCTACTTGCTGAGCCCAAGTAAAAAATGGTAGTATAAAAAGTAATATGCTATATTTTAATTGATTCATTTTTTGTATTCTCTTTTTAACTAATTCGTTATTATTTTTAAATTATTTTGCTTTAAAATAACCCAATAATTTCTTAACATAATTCCCTTCGGTACAAACGCTTATTGTCCCTGCTCCGCTACGTTTAAATTGATTTTGAAAATAAGTCACTTTCTCACGATAAGCCTTTGCATAATTAGCTCTTGTTTCTTTACGCTGCGTATTCACCCAAATTATTTCGTCTGTTTCTGTGTCTTGCATTGGCACTAAACCTATATTAGGTATTTCCGCTTCGCGCTGATCATAAATATGAATACCCGTAAGGTCATGTTTCTTAGCTACAATCTTAAGCGTCTTACTATAATTAGTATCCATAAAATCGGATAAAACAAAGACTATTGCTTTCTTTTTAAGCACATTTCCCAAGTACTTCAAAGCATTATCTATATTCGTTTTTTTGCTTTTTCCTTCAAACTCTATCAGCTCACGTATAATACGTAAAACATGAGAACGTCCTTTTTTGGGCGGAATAAAAAGCTCAATATCATCCGAAAAAAGAATCAAACCTACTTTATCATTATTTTGTATTGCCGAAAAAGCTAAGGTTGCTGCTATTTCGGTTAATGTTTCGCGTTTAAACTGGCTTTGTGTTCCAAAAAACTCAGAACCACTAATATCTACCATTAGCATCATAGTAAGTTCGCGTTCTTCTTCAAAAACTTTTACAAAAGGCTCTTTATAACGTGCGGTAACATTCCAATCTATACTACGCACATCATCACCATATTGGTATTGGCGTACTTCTGAAAAAGTCATACCGCGTCCTTTGAACGAACTGTGATATTCTCCAGAAAAAATATGATTAGACAAACGTTTAGTCTTAATCTCTATCTTACGAACTTTTTTTAATATGTCTTTAGTATCTGTCATACAGCTAGTAATTATTAAGGTACTTGAACCGTATTTACTATTTTATTAATAATATCTTCACTAGTAATATTTTCTGCTTCGGCCTCATAAGTAAGCCCTATTCTGTGACGCAATACATCGTGAACTATAGCGCGCACATCTTCTGGTATTACATAACCTCTACGCTTGATAAAAGCATAACATTTTGCTGCAGTAGCAAGATTAATACTTCCACGAGGAGAAGCTCCAAAACTAATTAAATCTTTTAGCTCTTCTAAACCATATTTTTCTGGGTAACGTGTAGCAAAAATCAAATCAAGAATATATTTTTCTATCTTTTCATCCATATAAACCTCACGAACTGTTTGCTGTGCACGTACTATTTCATCGGTAGAGACCACCGCATTTACTTGACTATAATCACCTGTCATATTCTGACGCATTATAAGCTGCTCTTCATCCATTTTAGGATAATCTATAATTGTTTTCAGCATAAAACGGTCTACTTGCGCTTCAGGAAGTGGATACGTTCCTTCTTGTTCTACGGGGTTTTGTGTTGCCATTACCAAAAAAGGAGGAGTTAACTTAAACGATTCTTCTCCAATAGTAACTTGACGTTCTTGCATAGCTTCTAATAAGGCAGATTGCACTTTGGCAGGTGCTCTGTTTATCTCATCGGCAAGTACAAAATTAGCAAAAATAGGTCCTTTTTTAATGTTGAACTCATTTTCTTTCATATTATAAATCATTGTTCCTACAACATCTGCTGGTAGTAAATCTGGTGTAAATTGTATTCTACTAAAAGAACCTTTTACCGCTTTAGCCAATGTATTAATGGCCAATGTTTTTGCAAGCCCAGGAACCCCTTCTAATAGAATATGTCCTTTACCCAAAAGCCCTATGAGTAAACGCTCTATCATGCCGTGTTGCCCTACGATAACCTTATTCATTTCTATCGTAAGCAAATCTATAAAAGCACTTTCTTTTTCAATTTTTTCGTTTAATGCTTTGATATCTACATTTGTTGTTGTCATAAAAATAGTTTTTATGTTAATAATTTTAAATTTCTTAATTGTAAAGCAAATTTACTATGATTATAACTAGCCTTACGTTAAAGCTTCGTTAAAAATTAAAAGTAAATTTAACACTAACAACTAAGGCAAATACTAGACCAATTGCCATTTTGACAGTGTTAAAAATTGGTTAAAAAAACTAAATGATTATTTTTTCTATTAAAACATTAAAAAAAACACTGTCAAGATGACATTTTAAACTATTTGGCAGTAAATTTGCCCCCTATTAAACAAAAAATAGAACGATTATGGCACGAAATAAAAAAACAACAGACGAAGAAATAATACAAGATTCAGCAGAAAACACAACTGAAAATACTGAAAACCAACAAGAAGAAGCTATAGAAAAATCTGAATTAGAAATAGCCCAAGAGGCATTAGCAGCAGAAAAAGACCGTTATATGCGTCTTTTTGCTGAGTTTGAAAATTATAAAAGACGTACTGCAAAAGAGCGATTAGACCTTTTTGTCACAGCAAGCGAAGACGTTTTGTCAGCATTACTTCCTGTAGTAGATGATTTTGAACGCGCCTTGCCAGAATTAGAAAAAGGAGATGAAAAACTATTTGAAGGTGTAGATTTAATCTACAAAAAAATGCTTAACACATTAGAGAAAAAAGGTTTAGAAAAAATAACTGTAAAAGCAGGAGATTCTTTTGATGCAGATTTGCACGAAGCTATAACCCAAATACCTGCACCAAACGAAGATTTAAAAGGAAAAATAATAGATACCGTAGAACAAGGTTATAAATTAGGCGAAAAAATAATTCGTTATCCTAAAGTAGTTTTAGGTAAATAAAAAAAATATGAAACAAGACTATTACGAGATACTTGGTATCAGCAAAAGCGCAACCAAAACAGAAATAAAAAAAGCCTACCGAAAGATGGCTATAAAATACCATCCTGATAAAAACCCTGGCAATAAAGAAGCGGAAGAGCTCTTTAAAAAAGCTGCTGAAGCTTATGAAGTTCTTGGTAATGATGAGAAAAAAGCCAAATATGACCGCTTTGGGCATGCTGCCTTTGAAGGTGGACAAGGATTTGGCGGCGGCGGCATGAATATGGATGACATCTTCTCTAATTTTGGTGATATTTTTGGTGATATTTTTGGCGGAGGAGGCCGTAGCGGATTTGGAGGACAACGCCAACGTGTTATAAAAGGAAGCAACCTTAGAATTCGCCTAAAATTAACACTCGAAGAAATAGCACACGGAGTTTCTAAAAAAGTAAAAGTAAAACGTAAAATACAAGCCTCTGGAGCTAGCTATACAACTTGTAGCACTTGTAATGGCTCTGGACAAGTAACACGCATAGTAAACACCATGCTAGGTAGAATGCAAACCGCTGCTACTTGTAATGCTTGTGGTGGAGCTGGAGAGACATTAAGTGGTAAACCTGCAGGATCTGACGCACAAGGCTTGATTATAAGTGAAGAAACTGTAACCATAGAAGTGCCTGCTGGAGTTCGCGATAGCGTACAACTAAAAGTTGCAGGTAAAGGAAACGAAGCACCTGGAAAGAACAGTATAGCAGGTGATTTACTTGTTGTTATAGAAGAAATAGAGCACCCGTTACTAAAACGTGAAGGTGATAATCTGCATTACGACCTCTATATTTCTTTTGCCGAAGCAGTACTTGGCGTATCAAAAGAAATAACAACCACTGACGGTAAGGTAAAAGTAAAACTAGACGAAGGCATACAGTCAGGTAAAGTGTTACGTCTAAGAGGCAAAGGAATTCCAAGCCTAGAACGCTACAGTACTAATGGCGATTTACTTGTACACATTAATGTTTGGACACCTCAAAAATTAAGTGGAGAGCAACGTAAGTTCTTTGAAGCGAATTTGGAGGACAAAAATTTTGTTCCTGCACCTAAACGCTCCGAAAAATCGTTTTTTGAGAAAGTAAGAGATATGTTTTCGTAGTACTTATTAATAATAATGTACATTTGTCTAAAATAATCTTATTATGAATAAAATACTATTGCTAATCATTGGTGCTAATGTCATCTTCTCCTATATGGGTTTTAATGATATTAATTTATTTAATAAATACAAGTTTCAAGTTGGCGCTGTAAAACGAGGTGAAGTGATAAGACATATCAGTTCGGGTTTTTTACACGCTGATTTTTCGCACTTGTTGTTCAATATGATTACCTTGTATTTTTTTGCTCCGATAGTAATTGGTACGCTAGGTGTAACTAGTTTTTTATTGATTTATTTTGCAAGTTTACTCTTAGGGTCTTTATTATCATTTCAATATCATAAAAACGAAGATTATTATAGTGCTATTGGTGCTTCTGGAGCAGTATCTGGAATACTTTATGCTGCAATAATGATTTATCCAGAGATGACACTTCGTTTATTCTTTGCCATTCCTGTTCCCGGTTGGCTATTTGCTATTGGATATATGTATTATACCATATACGGTATGAAAAACCAAGTAGGAAACATAGGACATGCTGCACATCTTGGTGGTGCTATTGCTGGTTATCTTTTTGCACTATTTCTAGTGCCTAGCATTGTGAGTAATCATTTATTATTTGTAGTATTACTTGCTTTACCAATTCTTTATTTATTATTTTTTGAAAAAAGATTTAACCAATAACTATGCAAGGAATTGTTATTAAATCTACTGGAAGTTGGTTTCGTGTTGCTACTACTGATAAAAAAGAATACGAATGCCGCATAAAAGGGAAATTTCGCTTAAAAGGTATTAAAACCACCAATCCTGTTGCTGTAGGTGATAAAGTGCTATTTGAACTTGAAGACAATGAAGAAACAGGTATTATTAATACTATTTTAGACAGAAAAAATTATATCATTCGTAAATCAGTTAATCTATCTAAGCAAGCGCAAATACTTGCTGCTAATATTGACCAAGCATTTTTACTTATTACTATAGACAATCCACCTACTTTTACGGGTTTTATAGATCGTTTTTTAGTTTCTTCGGAAGCATACCATATCCCTACGGTACTTGTTTTTAACAAAATTGACGAAGTACAAAAAGACGAATATCTTAGCTATCAGCTAGAAACAATGAAAGCAATTTATAGTCAAATAGGCTACGAGTGTTTAGAAATATCAGCCAAAGAACATATAAATATTGATTTAATAAAAGCAAAAATGCAAGGCAAAGTAAGTACTTTTGCAGGACATTCTGGTGTTGGTAAATCTACATTGGTAAACGCCATAGAAAGTAGTTTAAACCTAAAAACAAAAGCTATTTCTACTAGTCATAGTCAAGGGCAACACACTACTACGTTTGCAGCGATGTATCCCTTGTCTTTTGGCGGTTATATTATAGACACACCTGGCATAAAAGGCTTTGGTTTGGTAGATATGGAAAAAGAGGATTTAGACCATTATTTTCCTGAATTTTTTAAACGTAAAGAATTGTGTAAATTTAATAACTGTTTGCATTTTAATGAACCTAATTGTGCGGTTAAAGCTGCCGTAGAAAAGGAAGAAATAGCCTATTCTCGTTACGAAAGCTACTTGCAAATGCTCGAAGACGACCAGAATTATCGTTAATTTTAACTAAATTAAGCTATGAAAATCGTATTACAACGCGTTCAAGAAGCTAAAGTAACTATTGATAACAAAACTGTTGGCGCTATAAATAAAGGATTATTATTACTCTTAGGAATTGGTAATAATGACAATGAAGATGATATCGATTGGTTGATAAAAAAAGTAAGTCAGCTACGTATTTTTAGTGATAAATCCGACAAAATGAATTTATCCATACAAGATATTGATGGCGAAGTATTAGTTATAAGCCAATTTACTTTATTTGCTAATATCAAAAAAGGAAATAGACCATCTTATATTGCCGCTGCAAGACCTGAAACAGCTATTCCGCTTTAC
>CAYPAK010000054.1:0-9782 GCA_964408665.1 uncultured Flavobacteriaceae bacterium
ACTTTTCACGTTCCACTTTATAAACTCCCTTCATATAAAAAAACAAAACCCCAGCACGTGCAAGCATCCAAACAGCAAAAGCAAGCCAAATACTATACATTTTTAAGCCGTAGTAATCAGCTATAAAAAGTGTGGGTATAAAGCCAAAAAAAGTAGCTCCAAAAAGTAAATTTCGTAACAATACAGCCTTGCCCAACCCTTTAAAAACGCCATCTAAAGCAAAGGCAATAGCATTAATGGGCTGCATAAGTATAACGAGCCAAAAGAACTGTAAAAACACTGTTTGAACCGCTGTTTTATCAATAAAAGTGGCTACTATTTGTTTGTAGAAAATACTGTAAATAGCCATTAGAAACACCGCAGCAAAAACACTGTATTTTGTCACTTTCAAGGAGAGTGTCCATAGTTTTTTATGAGATTGTTCGCCGAGTAATTTTCCTGATAGCGCATTGCCAGCATTTGCATAACCATCAATAAAAAAAGAAGAAAAAAGCCAAATATTTATAGCAATAGTTTGCGCAGCTATATAATTTTTGCCATAACTTGTAGCTTGCCTATTAGCAAGGAACAATACTAAATTAATAAAAAATGTTCGTGCTATAAAATTAAAAAACAATTTTAAAAAATAAGGCATTTCTGTATGATTTTCTTTTTTGTATTTCAAATCAAAAACGGTATTTTTTAGCAAAAAATAAAGTGCAAGAGCAAACATAGTAACCTGTGCTATAAGGCTTGCGTAAGCAGCGCCAGCAATACCATAATCTAGAAGATAGACAAAAATTAAGCTCAATACTACATTGATAATAAACCCAGACCAACTGATATACATAGCTGTAACGGTGTTTTGTAATCCTCTAAAAACACCGAACATAAAAAGAGTCAGTAGAGTAAATAGTACTCCAAAAACTCGTATTTCAAAATAAACTACAGCATAATGATGCACCAAGCCTTTTGCTTTGTACAAATCAAAAATAGTAGTAGCAAAAGTATATCCTAAAGTTATTAATAATAAGCCAAAAATGATATGACCATAGAATACTTGCGTAACCAATGGTTTTAGTTGTAATAATTTATTTTTACCTAAATACTGCCCAACCAAAGAAGAAATCGCCACACTACTAGCCGACAAGCCCCAAACCAATGCCGATATAAAAGAACCTGCAAGACCTACTGCTGCCAATGCTGCTGTTGCATTTTTTGGGATGTGCCCTATAATAGCGGCATCGGTCATAGAAAGTAAAGGTTCTACAATCCCTGCAAAAATAGCAGGAATAGCTAATTTGTTAATCGTACTAAAATTAATTGTAGTTTCTGTTGTTTTCATTACGATAATTTACGCCCTTTCCATTGGTATTGTTTAAATAAAGCCAAAATACTGATATAAACCGTAAAAAATGGATACACAAAACTACTGAATACAAATGTTTTTAAGCTACTTGTTTGCGAAAAGAATTTAGCTGTAGGATAAAGCAGTACTAAATCAATACTAAATTTTACTAAAAACAATATTAAAAATAGCTTAAATTGCAATAAGAACAGGCTTAAAATAAGGTTTAGTGTCATAGCAATCATGATGAATCCTGCTATGATAGCCAATGGGTTTTTGTAGGCACTTGACTTACTCGCCCAACGTATGCGTTGTTGTTTTAACTCTTGTAATGTAGCTACAGGAAATGTTTTTACAATGGCATTTTTTGTTTTTAGATAATGCACTTTTTTAGGGAATGTTGCTTGCATTTTTTCTAATAAAAAAACATCATCGCCACTAGCTAAATTGGTATTTCCTTCAAAACCATTAACTGTAAAAAAGGCTTCTTTCTGGTAGCAGAGATTAGCGCCATTGCACATAAATGGTTTTTGAAGCCCAAAAGCACCAATAGTAACGCCTTGCAAGGCTAAAAAATCATGTGTTTGAAACTGTTTCCAAAAACCGTTTTCAAGTTGCATTTGTACAGGAGCTGCTATAAATTTACTATCATTAGTTGCTATAAAATAAGCAAAGCTATTTAGCCATTTCTTAGGCAAAATACAATCAGCATCTGTGGTGATTATCCAAGGGTTTTTGGCTTGATTTATAGCTAACGTTAAGGCGTCTTTTTTAGGAGAATTACTTGTGCGTTGGTTGCTTAGTATCTTGTAATTAATTGTTTTGTCTAATAATTTTTTAATTAATACTACTGAATTATCTTTACTAGCATCATCTATAAAAAGCACTTCAAACAATGTTTTATCATAAGTTAAAGCATTAATACTTTTTAATAATAAAGGCAGCATTTTAGCTTCATTACGAAAGGGGATAAGTATCGAAAACTTCACCTGTGTTTTTGCTGTTTTCACAAGTGTTTCATTTACATTATTAAAACCAAGCCAAAAAGCAATGATTAAGATTACATAAGCAGTCGTTATGAGGATTGCAATAATCATAGTTGTTGTTTTTTAGAATAATTAATCACACCATAAAAGCCTAATAGTGTAGGAAAAACAAAATTAAAAAGCCACATTATTGTGCTAATGCTTAATATAATTGCTGGCGAAACACCTATTTTCTCGAATAACCAAACAGCAATAGCTCCTTTTATTACGAAATCAAAAAGACCAAGCATTGGAATCATAGCACTTATTAAATACATACTTGAGCTTAGTACAAAAGATTGGAAAAAGCTTAAATCTATATCAAATAATAATAACAAATAATAAAACTGACTGCTAAAAATAACGTAACGCAAAACAGCTATAAGAAAAACAAATAATAACTGTTTTTTGCTAATAATTTTTAAGGATTGCTTGAATTTTTGAGCAGAAAAACCAAAGAAATATGATTTTCTACTACTACTTATTTTAAATAAACCCAATATAAAAACTAAAAAATAAACCAGTATTCTAGCTATTTTCCGATACGGAATAGCAATTTCAAATGTGTTTGTTAAAAAAATAAATCCCACAATGCCAAAACTTACTGTTGCGGCTAGTTGCATAGCATTTCCTATAAAATTCAGGAGCATTAGTTGTTTTTTATTTTGCTTAAAATATAATGCTTTTGCGCCGTATTCGCCTATTTTATTAGGTGTAATAATACTTGCAGCATGAGCACTTAAGCTCTGTGTTGCCGCTTTTTTAAAGCTGATATATTGCCTTGTTTTGACCAAATATTGCCATTTAAAAATTTCCAGTAGCCAATTTCCAGTAGTAAAAGCTAAAAGCACAAAAATTACTTGATAATTTAGTAAATGATATTGTTGTAATTGCGCTTTGAAAACAGCCCATGACAAAGCATCATTATGTAGGAGTTTTTGATAAATAAAATAACTTGCACCAAAAATTATAGTAAGTTTAATTACTAAGAAATAGAATTGTTTAAATTTGTACGAATTATAATAGTTCATATTGATGCAAAGTAAAGAAAAAAATAACAACGAAATCATAATTTTAGGAGTAGATCCAGGAACGACTATAATGGGTTTTGGACTCATTAAGGTAAGTAAAAACAAGATGGAGTTTATACTTATGGACGAGCTATTGCTTAGTAAATACGATTCTCATGCCTTGCGACTCAAAAAAATATTCGAGCGTACTTTACAGCTTATAGACACCTATCACCCTGATGAAATGGCTCTTGAAGCACCTTTTTTTGGTAAAAATGTACAATCAATGCTCAAATTAGGAAGAGCACAAGGCGTTGCTATGGCAGCAGGTTTGTATCGTGAAATAGCTATAACAGAATATTTGCCTAAAAAAATAAAAATGGCAGTAACAGGTAGCGGAAATGCATCCAAAGAACAAGTGGCTAAAATGCTCAAAAGCATGCTAGGTATTACCATTCCTAAAAACCTAGATAGCACCGATGGACTTGCGGCTGCAGTTTGCCATTTTTACAATAGAAAAAATATAAATCACGGAAAATCATACAGCGGATGGGGTGCTTTTGTAAAACAAAATAAAGGTCGTGTTAAATAACTGTTTTAATAAAGAGAAAATCCGTATATTTGTAGCTCAATCCTTTTAAATAAAAGAATTAAATATGAAAAAATTACTAGTAGTGTTTACTGTCTTGATAAGTTCGTTTGCTTTTGCACAAGAATTCTCAGGACTTAGTACCGAAAATTATGGTGGAATAAACCGCGCAATATATAACCCTGCAACTATGGCAGATTCTCGTTTTGTGGTAGATGTTGCAACCTCTGGAATGAATGTAGAATACGGTTCAGATTATTATCGCCTAAGTTATTTTAATGCTTTGATGGATAAGCTTAAGCATCCAGGAAATAAAATTTTAGATTTTCCTGATAGAATATTATATCCAGACAACCACAATCAGTTTTGGTATAATAAAGAATTGTTAGGACCTTCAGGATTTTTTAATATCAATGATAAAAACAGTGTAGGTTTAATCACACGTATGCGACAATTAACCAATTTTAATAATATTGCAGGCGAAATGTATGATGTGTATCGTACCAACACCTTTGATCCAACACAATCTTTTAGTGTAGATAAAGCATCTTATACCAGAAACACCTTTTTTGAAGTAGGTATTCCGTATTCTCGTGTAATGATTGATAAGAAAAAACGCTTTTTAAAAGCAGGAATTACGATTAAATACCTTAGAGGTATAGAAAACGAGTTTTTTCATACAGACGGTATGAGTTATACCTATGATGCGACTAATAATGATGTTGATTTAGCAGGAAATGTTTCTTATGGTAAATATAACGACACAGGAAAAAGTGGAATAGGGCTTGACTTAGGTGTAGAGTATGAATACCGACCAGATGCACGCAAATATAAAGATGGTGAGTTTCATAAACACGAAAATAAATATAAATACCGCATAGGCGTTTCTATAACCGATATAGGAAGTGTTGCTTATCCGTCTATTGCACATAAAACAGTAAAATTAGATTCATTAGCAGTTCCATTAAATAATTTTGGAAATAATGGTATTCAAATGAATACCTTGGATGGAATTTACAACCCTGATCCAGATTTAAGCAGCAAAATGCGTGTAGGCTTGCCAACTGCATTTCGAGCAGATTTTGACTATCACCTAAAAAAGCGCTTTTATGTAAACTATAGAACCGTATTATCTTTGCGTAGAGCAAGTGCTTTAAATAAAAACAGAACAGTAAGTTATATGATGCTTACTCCTCGATATGAAGCGCCTAAATTTGCTACTTATATTCCTATTTCGTTTAATCAATATGGAACTACACAAGTAGGTTGGGGCATACGTTGGAAGAATTTTATAGCAGGTTCAAGTACTATTTTCACAAGTATATTAGCCAAAGATAAACGAGCAGACTTTTATGTAGCTGCCAAAATATCAATACTTCAAAAACCGCCAAATGATTTAGATAAAGATGGTGTTCTAGACAAAGATGATGCGTGTATAGACGTAAAAGGACCTGTAGAAAACGGTGGTTGTCCGCTAGAAGACTTTGACCACGATGGCGTTTTAGATGTTGATGATGAATGTATCGATGTGCGAGGACCAAAATCTAATAATGGTTGTCCAATAGGCGATTTAGACCGTGACGGAACATTAGATAAAGATGATAAATGTATCAGTGTGAAAGGGCCAAAATCCAACAACGGTTGTCCTATAGATAATGGTGATTTAGATGGTGATGGCGTACCTAATGATAAAGATGCTTGTATTAGCGTAAAAGGACCAAAATCTAATAACGGCTGTCCATTTGCAGATAAAGATAATGACGGCGTACAAGATGTAGATGATGCTTGTATTGATGTGCCAGGAAGCAAAGAAAACCACGGTTGTCCTATTGCAGACAAAGATGGTGACGGCGTAAAAGACAGCGAAGATCAATGTATAGATGTAAAAGGCTCTAAAGAAAATCACGGTTGCCCTAAAGTGACCAAAGCTGTAGAAAGTACTCTAAATAAATATGCTAATGCATTGAATTTTGATACAGGAAAATATACTTTTAGACCAGAATCTTACCAAGTGTTAGTAGATATTCTGTTAGTAATGCAGAAATACCCACAGTCTAGCTTTGTAATTCATGGACATACTGATAATGTAGGTAATGATGCTGCAAATCTTAAACTTTCGCATAATAGAGCCAATGCTGTAATGGAGTTTTTAATTAAAAACGGTATTGCAAAATCACGACTTACTGCTAGAGGATTTGGAGAAACAAGACCGATAGATACCAATGATACTGCAGCTGGTCGTCTTAAAAATAGACGTGTAGAAATAAAATTTGTAAAATAATTTTAAAAGCAATTAATATAACAAAGCGATTCTTTGGAGTCGCTTTGTCTTTATAAAAAAATGATGAAAACAAAAACCATAGCCATAGGCAATGACCACGCAGGAACTGCCTATAAATTTGAAATCATAAAACACCTAGAAGAAGCAGGTTACAAAGTGCTTAATTTTGGCACAGACGCTACTGATAGTATGGATTATCCAGATGCAATTCACCCTACGGCTTGCGCGGTAGAAAATGGCGATGCAGCCTTAGGAATTATCTTATGTGGAAGTGGTAATGGCGCTCAGATCACGGCTAATAAACACCAAGGTATTCGTGCAGCACTTTGCTGGAATAATGAATTAGTTAAGTTAGCAAGACAGCATAATGATGCAAATATATTAAGCATTCCTGCGCGTTATGTTTCTTTAGAACAAGCATTAACATTTGTAAAAATTTATTTAGAAACTCCCTTTGAAGGCGGAAGGCATCAAAACAGGGTAAACAAAATACCATTTAAAGGCTGTTAATTATAAAAAAAATATGAAAAACAAAGATTCCTATAATCACCTTCGTGGTGAATCTATTTTTTTAGATGACATTACTATTCAGCAAGATACACTATTTGGATTGGTATATGATTCGCCTAAAGCACATGGAACAATAAAAAGTATTGATTATTCAGCAGCATTAGCATTGGCAGGTGTTGAAGCTATTTTTACTGCAAAAGATATTACAGGCGAAAATCAAATAGGCGGTATTATACCTGACGAACCTCTTTTTGCAACAGACGAAGTGCACTTTATGGGACAACCTATTGCTTTAATCGTAGCAAAAAGTGATCAAATAGCTAAAAAGGCACGAGAATTAATTCAAATAAAAATTGAAGAACTACCTGTAATAACAGGAGCAAAAGAAGCCTTTGACAAAAAATCTTTTGTTTGTGATCCGCGTACATTTACACTTGGAGAAACAGCAGATACTTTTGAAAACTGTGCTTATATTTTTGAAGATGAGGTGTTTTCTAATGGGCAAGAACATTTGTATCTAGAAACGCAAGGTGCTTATGCTGTCCCTCAAGAAAATGGGCAACTCAAAGTCTATTCTTCTACGCAAGGACCTACGGCAGTACAAAAAACGATAGCCAAAGTATTAGGTGTTGCGATGCATAAGATAGAAGTAGATGTAAACCGCCTTGGTGGAGGTTTTGGCGGCAAAGAAGACCAAGCAACGCCTTGGGCAGTAATGGCTGCATTAGCCGCATTTTTATTAAATAAAAGTGTAAAATTAGTTTTAAACCGTCACGATGATTTGCGTATGACAGGAAAACGTCATCCGTATGAAAGTAGGTTTAAAATAGGTTTAGACAAAGATTATAAAATAAAGGCTTTTGAGGTTGATTTCTATCAAAATTCAGGAGCAGCAGCAGACTTATCGCCAGCTATTGCAGAACGCACACTTTTTCATGCAACCAATAGCTATTTTGTGCCCAATGTACGCACAACGGTTTATAATTGTAAAACCAATTTACCACCAAATACAGCTTTTCGTGGGTTTGGAGGGCCACAAGGTATGTTTGTTATAGAATCGGCAATACAGAAAGCTGCAGAAGCATTAAATATTGATGCAGGTGTTATCCAAAAAAAGAATTTATTTCAAGAAAATGACACCTTTTCTTATGGGCAAATAGCTACAGCAGCATTAGCACAAAAAGCATGGGAAACTGCCGAAGAAAAATTTAATACAAAAGCATTGCGAACAGCAATAAATGACTTTAATAAAACACACAAAACTACTAAAAAAGGCTTAGCGATAATGCCTATTTGTTTTGGTATTTCTTTTACCAATACGCCGATGAATCACGCGCGTGCTTTGGTACATATTTACCAAGATGGGAGTGTGGGTGTAAGTACAGGAGCGGTAGAAATGGGGCAAAGTGTAAATACCAAAATGCTTAAAGTAGCAGCTAATGCCTTTGGTATTTCACTAGATAAAGTAAAAATAGAAACAACTAATACCACGCGTGTAGCTAATACTTCACCAACAGCGGCAAGTTCTACGGCAGATTTAAATGGTAAAGCCGTTTTGGTAGCTACCGATGCTTTAAACGAGCGTTTAAAAGAAGTGGCGGCTGATATGTTAAACACATCTGCTGAAAATATATTCTTTGATGACGATGCAGTATTTCAAAATAACATCAAAAGATTTTCTTGGGAAAAATTAATTGCTGAAGCGATGCTAAGACGTGTTGCTTTAACCGAAAACGGGCATTATGCTACGCCAGAGATTCATTTTGATAAAACTAAAGAAAAAGGACACCCTTTTGCGTACCACGTTTATGGTAATGCCGTAACCGAAGTAACGGTAGATTGTATCCGCGGGACTTATGAAATAGACAAGGTGCAGATAGTTCATGATTTTGGTAAAAGTATGACTTTGGGTATTGATGTCGGGCAAGTAGAAGGTGCTTTAGTACAAGGAATTGGTTGGATGACTTTAGAAGAAATAGGTTTTGATAAAAACGGAAAACTCACTTCTAATGCATTATCAACCTACAAAGTGCCTGATGTATTTTCAGTACCAAAAAGTATAACTGTTTTGCCGCTAGAAACCGAAGGACACAAACATGCTATTCTCAAATCTAAAGCCGTAGGAGAGCCGCCGCTTATGTACGGTATAGGAAGTTATTTTGCCATTCAAGATGCTATTCAGGCATTTAACCCAAGTTATAAAAAAGTATTTCATGCGCCTTATACGCCAGAGAAAGTGCTATTAGATTTATATAAAAAAAACTAAATGGCATTGATTTTTGATAAAAAAGACATCATAAAAGGTGCGGTAGTTTATACTATTGGCGATACTATAGCTACACTTGTTTTGGGCGAATTTAACTGGATGCGTTTTTTTGGTGTGATGTTTATAGGGGCTACACTTTATGCTTTTGAAGTGCCTAATTACTTTCGTTGGATAGAAACAAAAACAAAACAACTAGTTGGTACAAAAAAAACACTAATAAAAACGCTATTAGCCATATTTTTTTTCAATCCGTTATGGATATTTAGGCATTTGTTTTTTATTAAATTATTTACAGGGCAGCTTGCTTGTATAAATGGTACAGGTATTACTATAAGTAACCTTTGGCATATTGCATTACAATCATTTTTAGCAGGAGCAGTTATTTCTTTTATAGCCAATTATATCATTCAAAACAAAATAAAACTCGAAGGACGTTTTCTAGCAAGTGCTATTTTTAGTGGTTTGATGGCTATTTTTTATGCTTTTAGCGAAGTGATGTTTAAAAGTTAACTATTAGAGAAACTGCTCAATATCATTTCTAGAATTGATGTTTAGTTTGGCATAAATAGCATTGATATGCGTTTTTACAGTACTTAGACTTATAAATAATAAATTAGCAATTTCCTTATTACTTTTAGTAGGCATTAAGCTAAAAACTTTTTGTTCTTGCTTGGTTAATACCTTTTTGTAATCAATTTTTTTCGTTTTTCTTTTTTGGATAAAATAAATATTTAAAGTTAACGAAATCAGCAATAAAATTAACGTGAGATACCA
>CAYPAK010000055.1:0-9760 GCA_964408665.1 uncultured Flavobacteriaceae bacterium
CTTAAACGCATCTTTCTTAGGAAAAACCGCAGTATCGTGCAACTCTTCTTCTATACGTAGTAACTGGTTGTATTTTGCCATTCTATCAGAGCGTGAAGCAGAACCTGTTTTTATTTGCTTGGTGTTTAAAGCTACTGCAAGGTCAGCTATAGTACTATCTTCTGTTTCTCCAGAACGGTGCGATATTACACTTGTAAATCCTGCTCCGTGAGCTAGCTGCACTGCTGCTATCGTTTCAGATAGTGTACCTATTTGGTTTAGTTTTATCAATATAGAATTTGCTGCTTTTGTATCAATACCTTTTTGCAAAATAGCGGTATTAGTTACAAATAAATCATCGCCTACTACTTGTACTTTATCGCCTATTTTTTCGGTAAGCATTTGCCACCCTTCCCAATCATTTTCATCCATACCATCTTCTATAGAAATAATAGGGTATTTTGCTGCTAATGCTGCCAAGTAAGCCACTTGTTCTTCGCTAGTACGAATTACTCCTGTAGCACCTTCAAATTTGGTATAATCATATTTACCATCAACATAAAATTCTGATGCTGCTGCATCAAGCGCAAGCATTATCTCTTCGCCTGCTTTATAACCTGCTTTTTCTATTGCTAGCAAAATGGTATCTAAAGCATCTTCTGTTCCTTTAAACTTTGGTGCAAAGCCGCCTTCATCACCTACAGCGGTACTCAGACCTCTATCGTGTAATATTTTTTTTAGGTTATGAAAAATAGTTGTTCCCATTTTTAGTGCTTCTGCAAAGCTATTAGCAGCCACAGGCATAATCATAAATTCTTGAAAGGCAATAGGCGCATCGGAGTGCGAACCTCCGTTTATAATATTCATCATTGGCACAGGAAGTGTAAAGGTGTTTACACCACCAATATATCTGTACAGCGGCATATCCAGTTCTGCTGCCGCTGCTTTAGCAACAGCAAGTGAAACACCAAGAATAGCATTAGCACCAAGTCTTGCTTTATTTGGCGTTCCATCTAAAGCAATCATTAACTGATCTATATTTTTTTGATTAAATACCGACTCGCCTATTAATTCATCGGCAATAATTTCATTTACATTTTGTACTGCTTTTAGTACTCCTTTTCCCATATAATCTGCTCCGCCATCGCGAAGTTCTATAGCCTCATGTTCTCCTGTAGATGCGCCAGAAGGCACTGCAAAACGCCCTTTAACACCATTACTAGTAACCACATCTACTTCTACTGTAGGGTTTCCTCTTGAATCAAAAATTTGTCTTGCGTGTACATCTACTATTATGCTCATTGTATTTTTATTTTAATATTGAATTACAAAGTTACAAATAATAAGTTATCACTAGAAAGATAATGGTATAAAAAAAAGGCGAACATTAACTGTTCGCCTTTTTCAAAATTTGTTTTACTACTATTCTGCAGCTTCATTAGCTTCTGGAGCAGCAGTAGCTGCCGTATCAGTTGCTTTTTTTCTACTACGTCTTGTAGTTTTCTTTTTAGGTGTTTTATTTGCATTGTAAATTTCGTTATAATCAACGAATTCTACCATTGCCATTTCTGCATTATCCCCTAAACGATTTCCTAATTTGATAATACGTAAGTATCCTCCTGGTCTATCGCCTACTTTAGTTGCTACATTGTTAAACAATTCTGCAACTGCATATTTATTTTTCAAATAACTAAATACAACTCTACGGTTATGCGTTTCGTCTTTTTTAGCTTTTGTTACTAAAGGTTCTACGTACTTACGTAAAGCTTTTGCTTTTGCAAGCGTTGTATTGATACGTTTATGCTCAATAATAGAACATGCCATATTAGACAACATTGCTTTACGGTGTGAAGCAGTTCTTCCTAAGTGATTAAATTTCTTTCCGTGTCTCATTTCTTAAAACTATATAGAATAAAATATTCTTTGTTAATCTTTATCTAATTTATATTTGGATAAATCCATTGCGAAAGTTAGCCCTTTATTGATTACTAATTCTTCAAGCTCTGTTAAAGATTTTTTACCAAAATTTCTAAATTTCATCAAATCACTCTTATTGAATGATACTAATTCACCAAGAGTATCTACTTCGGCAGATTTCAAACAATTCAATGCACGCACAGATAAGTCCATATCGACTAATCGTGTTTTAAGCAACTGACGCATATGTAATGATTCTTCATCATACGTTTCAGTTTGTGCTATTTCATCAGACTCTAGAGTGATACGCTCATCAGAGAATAACATAAAGTGATGAATAAGAATTTTTGAAGCCTCAGTAAGTGCCTCTTGAGGATGCAATGATCCATCAGTAATAATTTCAAAAACTAGTTTTTCGTAGTCAGTTTTTTGCTCAACACGATAGTTTTCTACATTATATTTTACATTTTTAATCGGTGTATAAATAGAATCTATAAAAATAGTTCCCATTGCTACATTTGATTTTTTATTATCTTCTGCTGGAACAAATCCGCGTCCTTTTTCTATGGTAATTTCCATATTAAATTTCACTGATTTTTCCATATTACAAAGTACTAAATCTTTGTTCAACACTTCAAATCCAGAAATAAACTCTTGCAAATCTCCAGCAGTAAGCTGCGTTTTGTTTGAGGCAGTAATCATTACTGTTTCATTATCTGTATCTGCTATTTGTTGCTTAAAACGGATTTGTTTTAAGTTAAGAATAAGCTCTGTAACATCTTCTACAACACCTTTTATGGTAGAAAATTCATGCTCTACTCCTTCTATACGAATTGAAGTAATAGCAAAACCTTCTAATGAAGAAAGCAACACTCTACGAAGCGCATTACCTATAGTCAATCCAAATCCAGGCTCTAACGGTCTGAACTCAAATTTACCAACAGTATCTGTCGCGTCTATTAAAATAACCTTATCAGGTCTTTGAAAGTTTAAAATTGCCATAGTTACAATATCAATTATTATTTAGAGTACAACTCTACGATTAAATGTTCTTCAATTTTCTCAGGAATTTGCAAACGCTCAGGAACAGTAACAAATGTACCTTCCATTTTTGCAGTATCCCAAGTCAACCATTCGTATTCACCTTTTCTGTTAGCTAATGCAGTTTCAATTGCTTCTAAAGAATGTGATTTTTGTCTAATTCCTATTATTTGACCAGGTTTTAGTGAGTATGAAGGAATATTTACTATTTCTCCATCTACTGTAATATGTCTGTGTGATACTAATTGTCTTGCTGCAGCACGTGTAGGAGCTATTCCCATACGAAACACTACATTATCCAATCTTGATTCACAAAGTTGAATTAATATTTCACCAGTAACCCCTTGAGATTTTGATGCTTTTTTAAATAAGTTACGGAACTGTTTTTCAAGTATTCCGTACATATATTTAGCTTTTTGTTTTTCTGCTAACTGTATAGCATACTCCGATTTTTTTCCTCTTCTTTTGTTTGGACCGTGTTGTCCTGGAGGATAGTTTCTTCTTTCGAAAGATTTATCATCTCCATAAATAGCCTCAGCAAATTTACGTGCTATTTTTGTCTTTGGACCTATATATCTTGCCATTTCTTCTTAATTAATAGATTAAACTCTTCTTCTTTTAGGTGGACGACATCCATTGTGTGGTAATGGAGTAACATCTATAATTTCTGTTACTTCTACACCTCCATTATGGATACTTCTAATTGCAGACTCTCTTCCGTTACCTGGACCTTTTACGTAAACTTTTACTTTTCTAAGTCCTGCTTCGTGAGCTACTTTTACACAATCTTCAGCTGCAAGTTGTGCAGCATAAGGTGTGTTCTTTTTAGAACCTCTAAATCCCATTTTCCCAGCCGAAGACCAAGATATTACTTCTCCTTTTTTATTGGTAAGAGAGATAATAATATTGTTAAATGAAGCAGAGATATGAGCTTCTCCAACAGCTTCAACGATAACTTTACGTTTCTTTACTTTTGTATTTTTAGCCATAATCTACTTATTATTTAGTTGCTTTCTTTTTGTTAGCTACTGTTTTACGTTTTCCTTTACGAGTACGTGAATTATTTTTAGTTCGTTGCCCTCTTAGTGGTAAACCAGCTCTGTGACGTATCCCTCTGTTACAACCTATATCCATTAATCGCTTAATGTTTAGTTGTACTTCAGAACGCAATTCTCCTTCTATAGTAAACTGTCCTACAGTCTCACGTATTTTAGAAATTTGATCATCAGTCCAGTCTTGAACTTTAATGTTTTCATCTACTCCTGCAGCGTCTAAAATCTCTTTAGCTCTGCTTCTTCCTATTCCAAAGATGTAAGTTAATGCTATAACTCCTCTTTTATATTTTGGTATATCTACCCCTGCTATTCTTGCCATAATTATCCTTGTCTTTGTTTATATCTAGGATTCTTTTTATTGATAACATATAATCTCCCTTTTCTTCGCACAATCTTGCACTCGGGACTTCTTTTTTTAATTGATGCTCTTACTTTCATCTTAGTTTTTTTTAATATCTATATGTAATTCTTGCCTTAGATAAGTCATACGGACTCATCTCTAATTTTACCTTATCACCTGGTAAAAGTTTAATATAATGCATGCGCATTTTTCCAGAAATGTGAGCTGTTACTACATGCCCATTTTCAAGTTCTACGCGAAACATTGCATTAGATAATGCTTCGGTGATTGTTCCATCTTGTTCTATTGAAGGTTGTTTTGCCATAATAATTTATCTTCTTCTAGTACTACCAGAATCCATTAATCCATCATAGTGACTATTTAACAAATAAGCATTTATCTGTTGCATAGTGTCTATAGCTACACCTACCATAATTAGTAACGATGTTCCTCCAAAGAATAATGCCCAACTACGTTGCACATCAAATAACATTACGAATGCAGGGAAAATTGCTATACCGGCTAAAAATACAGCTCCCGGCAATGTTATTAAAGACATAATCTTATCTAAATAATCTGCGGTTTCTATTCCCGGTCGTACACCAGGGATAAATCCGTTACTACGTTTTAAATCATCAGCCATTTTAGACGTAGGAACAGTAATTGCAGTATAAAAATACGTGAATATAATAATTAAGAATGCAAAGAGACCATTGTAGGCAACACTTCCCATATCACCAAATTTTGCTGCTAAGGTTTGTGTAGAATCAAAATTTCTAAACACCATAGCTGGAACAAACATAATTGCTTGTGCAAATATAATTGGCATTACTCCAGAAGCATTAAGCTTCAACGGTAAAAACTGTCTTGCTCCTAATACATTCTTCTCTAAACTACCACTTGCATTTCTTCGTGCGTATTGCACTGGTACTTGGCGTACTGCAAGTACTAGATATACACTTCCTAATATAATAAGTAACCAAAGAACCATCTCTATCAGCATCATCATCATACCTCCATTACCTCCAGAAACTTTATTTCCCCATTCTTGTAAAAATGCAGCGGGCATTCTTGCCATAATACCTGCCATAATCAAGATAGATATACCGTTACCAATACCTCTATCAGTAATCTTCTCTCCTAACCACATTGCAAATACAGTACCTGTCATTAGCAAAATAGTAGCAATAACCCAAAATTTTGCAACATTAGAAGCATCTACTGCTCCTGGTACATTCATTATTTGAGTTTGAATGTAAGCTGGTGCTTGAAATAAGGTGATTAATATTGTTAACCATCTTGTAATTTGAGTTTTTGTTTTACGTCCACTCTCTCCATCTTTATCTAGCTTTTGCAAGTAAGGTATAGCAAGCCCCATAAGCTGCACAACAATAGATGCAGAGATATAAGGCATTATACCTAATGCAAGAATAGAAGCTCTTTTAAATGCTCCTCCTGAGAAAGCATTTATTAAATCTAAAATACCTCCTTGAGAAGCTGGGCTTTGTAAAGCCTCAACATTTACCAAAGGTAATGGTATAAAAGATCCTATTCTATAGACTAGGATAAAAGAAAGTGTAATTAAGATTTTATTTCTTAATTCTTCAATCTTATAAACATTTTTTAATGATGTGAAAAATTTCTTCATCTTATCTTAATTATAATTCTACTACTTCACCTCCAGCAGCTTCTATAGCCGCTTTAGCACTTGCAGTAAATTTATGAGCAGAAACTTTTAGCTTAGCTTTAAGTTCTCCTCTTCCTAATATTTTAATTAAATCATTTTTACGGCCTAGACGTGTTGCTATAATTGTATTAAAATCTAACACACCATCTATTTTTCCGTTATCTACCATTGCTTGAAGCGTATCTAGGTTAATCCCTACATATTCTTTACGGTTGATATTTGTGAAACCAAATTTTGGCACACGTCTTTGCAAAGGCATTTGACCTCCTTCAAAACCAATTTTACGAGAATAACCCGATCTTGATTTTGCTCCTTTATGACCTCTTGTAGCAGTTCCACCTTTTCCTGAGCCTTGGCCTCTACCAACGCGTTTAGAATTATGTGTTGCTCCTGCAGCAGGTTTTAAATTACTTAAGTTCATAATACTTTATTTTTAAATTTCTTCAACAGAAACTAAATGTTTAACTTTATTTATCATACCAAGAATTGTTGGTGTAGCATCGTGCTCTACCACTTGGTTCATCTTACGCAAACCTAAAGCTTCCAAAGTTCTTTTTTGATCTTTTGGTCTTCTGATTTGACTTCTTACTTGTGTTACTTTTAC
Organism: uncultured Flavobacteriaceae bacterium; assembly: GCA_964408665.1. Lineage (GTDB taxonomy): Bacteria > Bacteroidota > Bacteroidia > Flavobacteriales > Flavobacteriaceae > JALSVQ01. The sequence goes on from CAYPAK010000055.1 coordinate 6,624, forward strand.
TTTTCCCATTGTTCTTAATATTAACCGTTAAACACTTTATCCAAAGAAATACCACGTTGTTTTGCAATAGTATGTGCATCTCTTAAATTTAATAAAGCATCAAAAGTTGCTTTAACAACATTGTGAGGGTTTGAAGAACCTTGAGATTTAGATAATACATCTTTTACCCCTACTGTCTCTAGCACTGTACGAACAGCTCCCCCAGCAATAACTCCTGTACCTTCAGATGCAGGCTTGATGAATACTTTTGCACCACCAAACTTACCTTTTTGTTCATGAGGAATAGTTCCCTTTACTAAAGGAATACGAACTAGATTCTTCTTAGCATCTTCAATAGCTTTAGCGATTGCCGAAGCAACATCTTTAGATTTTCCTAAACCATGTCCTACAACACCATTCTCATCTCCTACAACTACGATAGCAGAGAAACCAAATGCTCTACCTCCTTTTGTTACTTTAGTAACACGTTGTACTCCAACCAATTTGTCTATTAATTCTAGACCGCTTGGTTTTACTAATTCTGCGTTTAAATATTTACTGTACATAATTTATTAGAATTTTAATCCTCCTTCTCTTGCGCCTTCTGCTAATGCTTTTATTCTACCGTGATATAAAAAACCACCTCTATCAAAAGTAATTGTTTCTATCTTAGCTTTTAATGCTTTCTCAGCTATTAATTTTCCTACTGCTGTTGCAGTTTCTACTTTAGTACCTTTAGCAATACCTTTGTCTCTAGAAGATGCAGCCACTAATGTAGTGTTTGCTACGTCATCTATTAATTGACAATAAATTTCTTTATTACTACGAAAAACAGCTAAACGTGGTCTATCTGCAGTTCCGTTAACAACTTTACGAACTCTTAAATGAATTCTTTGTCTTTTTTCTTTCTTAGTTAATCCCATAATTATTATGCAGTTTTACCAGCTTTTCTTCTTAATACTTCTCCTACAAATTTAACTCCTTTTCCTTTATATGGTTCTGGTAAACGGAAAGAACGAATCTTTGCTGCTACTTGACCTACAAGTTGTTTATCAAACGAAGTTAATATAATTTTAGGATTTTTTCCTTTTTCAGATATTGTTTCCACCTTTACTTCTGGTGCTATATCCAATACTATGTTATGAGAGTATCCTAATGCTAAATCAAGAACATTTCCTTGATTTGAAGCACGGTAACCTACTCCTACTAACTCTAATTCTTTTTTCCATCCCTTAGCTACACCTTCAATCATGTTGAACATAAGTGAACGGTATAAACCATGTTTGGCTTTGTGTTCTTTTATATCAGATGGACGTGTTACACGAACTACACCATCTTCTACTGTAATGCTTACACTTGAGTATTCTTGAGTTAATTCTCCAAGTTTACCTTTTACTGTAATTACATTATCTTTTATATCTAACGTTACTCCTTCTGGAATCGTTATTGGGTTGTTTCCTATTCTTGACATAATTTTCTATTTATTAGTAAACATAACATAAAACTTCCCCACCTACATTCTCTTGACGTGCTTTCTTATCAGTCATCACACCTTTAGAAGTAGAAACTATAGCTATACCAAGTCCGTTAAGAACTTTTGGCATATTAGCAGATGAAGCGTATTGACGCAACCCCGGTTTACTGGCTCTTATTAAACTTTTAATAACTGGAGCTTTAGTAATTTTATCATATTTTAAGGCAATTTTGATAGAACCTTGAACTCCAGTTTCATCAAATTTGTAACTTAAGATATAACCTTGATCAAATAAGATCTCTGTTATCGCTTTTTTCAATTTTGATGCTGGAATTTCTACAACACGGTGTCCTGCGCTATTGGCATTTCTCACTCGTGTTAAAAAATCTGCAATTGTATCTGTATACATATTTATAAATTTGTGATCTTGGTTTTCGTTTTACCGAACCTGAGACCAATTAATATTCTTTTTTTGGGTTTACCAACTCGCTTTTCTAACGCCTGGTATCAATCCTTTATTAGCCATTTCTCTAAACATAACACGAGAGATACCAAACTGACGCATATATCCTTTTGGTCTTCCTGTTAGTTTACATCTGTTGTGCAAACGTACTGGAGAAGCATTTTTTGGAAGTTTTTGAAGACCTTCATAGTCTCCAGCTTCTTTTAATGCTTTTCTTTTAGCTGCATATTTTGCAACCATTTTTCTACGCTTAACCTCACGGGCTTTCATTGATTCTTTTGCCATCTTCTAGTTCTTTTTAAATGGTAAACCTAGTTCTTTTAATAACGATTTTGCTTCCTTATCAGTCTCTGCTGAAGTAACAAAAGTAATATCCATCCCGCTAATTCTATTGATTCTATCAATATTAATTTCTGGGAATATAATCTGCTCAGTAATACCTAAGTTGTAATTTCCTCTACCATCAAAACCTGTAGCTTTGATACCTTGGAAGTCACGCACACGCGGCAATGACGCAGTTACTAAACGGTCTAAGAATTCATACATTCTATCTCCTTTTAAAGTAACCATCGCACCGATAGGCATTCCTTTACGCAATTTAAACGCAGCAACATCTTTTTTAGATATTGTAGCAATTGCTTTTTGTCCAGTAATACGTGTTAATTCATCAACAGCGTATTCTATTAACTTCTTATCTGCAACAGCTCCTCCAACTCCTCTACTAAGAACAATCTTAGTAAGTTTAGGAACTTGCATGATATTTTTGTACCCGAATTCTTCCATTAAAGATTTAGTAATCTTATTTTGGTATTCGTCTTTTAGTCTTGGAGTATATGCCATAACTATATTATTTCATTTGATTTTTTAGAAAATCTTACCTTTTTTCCAGACTCCATTTTATATCCAACACGTGTAGCTTTTCCAGATTTAGAATCTATCAACGCTAAGTTTGAAATATGAATAGGTGCCTCTTTTTTGATAATACCTCCTTGTGGATTATTTGCACTTGGTTTCATGTGTTTTGAAACCATATTTACACCAGTAACGATTGCTTTATTCTTTTCACGGAATATTTTAGCAACCACTCCTTGTTCTCCTTTATGATCTCCTGCAATAACAGTTACAGTATCTCCAGATTTTATTTTTATCTTTATCATTGTAATAAATATTAAAGCACTTCTGGTGCTAATGATACTATTTTCATAAATTGTTTATCACGAA
>CAYPAK010000056.1:0-5714 GCA_964408665.1 uncultured Flavobacteriaceae bacterium
GATAGCATAAAAAACTGTTTTTAAACTTCTTTTTTAAGAATAAAAATAATAGTATCTTTGAAAAAACAAGCAATGAAAATGTATAAAACCTAAAAACAACACCATTGAAAAAACAACTAATCATACTTATTATAGTACTAACAAGCATAAATTACACCTTTGCTCAAAACGTTAATTTAGAACAAGTACTTACAGGCAAACCCTTTAATATAGCAGGTTCTGTATCAGCCAATACCGTGTATTACAACAGTAACCAAGCAGGAGGCAGACTACCATTTACCTATATGGCACAAGGAGCTCTTACAGTAAGCTCTTATCAATTTGCAATGCCAATAAGTTATAGTTATTCCAACCAAGGCGATAATTTTAACTACCAAATACCGTTTAAATTTAACCGCTTAAGCCTACACCCAAAATACAAATGGATACAAGCACACATAGGCGATGTAAGTATGACATTCTCTCCTTACACCTTATCTGGTCATCAATTTACTGGTGTTGGTTTAGAGTTAAGTCCAAAAGGCGGTTTTAAACTAAGCACAATGTACGGTAGATTACTCAAAGCTACCGAAGACAATGGAGACCCTAGGACTATCCCCGCTTTTGAGCGTATAGGTTATGGTGCTAAATTAAATTATGAAAAGCAAAAATACAAACTAGGTATCATAGGTTTCTACGCCAAAGACAATATCAATTCTATAGCAGCAATTCCAGACGAAAAAAAAGTAACACCCAAAGAAAATTTGGTTATTAGCCTTGAAGGTGACTACAAAATAACACCAAACCTTTCGCTAAAGGCAACCTATGCCACTACTGCTATTACCAAAGACTTACGAGCTACTCCTGTGGCAAAAGGAGAAAACCTTGCAGGCTTATTATTAAATAACAAAACAAGTACCGCTTATCACAAAGCACTTAAAACAGGTTTTGACTATACGTTCAAAAAATCAAGTATTGGTATTAGTTACGAACGCATAGACCCTGATTATGAGACGCTTGGTGCTCATTATTTTAATAATGATTTTGAAAATATAACCTTAAATAGTAAAACTAGCATCTTCAAAGGAAAAGTAAACCTTGGTTTTAATATCGGTTACCAGCGCGATGATTTAAACAAAACAAAAGAAACCGCTACAAGCCGAACGGTAGGTGCTGTAAATGTAACTATAAATGCTTCAAAACGACTAAATATAACAGGGCAATACTCTAATTTTAGTACCTATACCAATCTTAAACCTAACCAGTTTGCCTTGATAAACAATGCAAATACCGCTTATGGTAACCAGCGCGATGCACTAGATTACAAACAGCTTACACAAAATGCCAATGTAAATATTAATTATATTATAAGTAAGAAGAAAAAATTAAAACAAAATGTAAATATCAATTATTCCTTAGCCGATGTTGCCAATGAACAAGGTGGTGTAGTACGGCTAGGAGATGCTTCTACTTTTCACAATATAAGTAGCTCCTACACACTCGCATTTCCTAAAAAACAACTTAGTATCACCACAGCTGCTAATGCTACATACAACACTATAGGAACAGAAGATGCCTTTACTTGGGGGCCAACACTTGCTATTAGCAAAAAGTTTTTTGATAAAAAACTAAGTACATCATTTGCTAGTGCTTATAACAAAAGCGCCAATCAAAACACCAGCAATAGCGTAATGAATTTTAGAGCTAATGCAAGATACACATACAAAGAAAAACATAATTTCAATCTAAGTGCGGTGCAATTATTCAAAAATAGCGTTCAAAGCATACAGAGCACAACCGTTACATTTTCTTATAGTTATGCATTTAATCTGGTCAAAACAAAAGAAAACACAAAAAACAAAAAAGATAAACCTACAAAAGATAAAAAAGACAAAACAAAAGACAAAGTAGAAAAAGGAATTCTTTTTACTTACAAAACACACAAGTTTGAAGGTACAAGCCAAGAAATAACAGACCAAATACTAATATTAAGTAAAACTGATGAATTTGCAGAATTACAGCATATCACAAAAGTAAAAGAACAATTAGATAATCTTTTTAAAGAAATGCAAAAAACAACAAAAAATAAAAAGAAGTACAAAAAAGCCGCTATAGCATATTTAGATTATTTATACAAAAACAAAACATTCAAAAACACCTATAACAAACTAGTTTTTAAATCCTTAAAAAAACTATATCATGAAGCAATAACACAAACTGATCGTATAAAGAAAGACCTTTATGATCAGCAAGTAAAAGTAAATACACAACGCGAAAAAGGAATAACAAGCGCTAAAGACATAGCAGCTTTAAAACACAAACAAAGCCTCAAAAAAGCACATGATTACATGCTTAAAGCTTTAGAAAAATTACAATTTAAAGACGTGCAACAAGACACAGACGTACTTCTCCAGTTTAAAAACAAGTACTTAAATAGTATTTTTGATTTATTAGAGGCAAAAACACCAGAAGCAGAAATGCTAACTAAAATAGAACTAAACCTGATTAAGATGTATCATGAAAAAGCGTTAAAAGAAAATAAATAATATGTAAAACAACTCTTTTCCTAAACATTTTAACTAAAAATTGTTTTGATGTTAGCGAGCTTAACCAAAGGTAAATGGTTGAGCAGTGTGATGTAGATAGCTTGCCATTTTTTATGCGCTAAATTCTGCTTATACTAAAGCATTTTATATCTTTGCCTAAATCTTATTTATTATGCAAAAACAAGTTGTACTTATTACAGGAGCATCCTCAGGACTAGGAAAAGCTATTGGTGTTTTTTTAACCGAAAAAGGCTTTAAAGTCTATGGAACGAGTAGAAATCCAAGTAAAATAAGTGATTTTACTGTTTTTGAGCTGCTTCAATTAGATGTAAATAATAATGATACGATAAAACAAGCTGTGGCTACTATTTTATCAAAAGAAAATCGTCTTGATATCCTTATAAATAATGCGGGAATTGGCATTACAGGACCAATAGAAGATACACCAGAAGCAGAGATAAAAAAAGCTTTTGATACTAATTTTTATGGGCCACTACGTGTGGCTAATGCTGTATTGCCACAAATGCGTAAGCAAGGCAAAGGGCTTATAATCAATGTAACATCTATTGCAGGATATATGGGCTTGCCTTATCGTGGGTTCTATTCGGCAGTAAAAGCTGCGCTAATAAGCCTTACCGAAACATTAAGTGGCGAAGTAAAACAGTTTGGTATTACCGTAGCCGATGTAGCTCCTGGCGATTTTAAATCTAATATAGCCGCAGGAAGATATCATACGCCAGTTTTTGAAAATTCGGCTTACAAAGAGGCTTATACTAAAGTATTAAAACAAATAGATGAAGAGGTAGATACAGGTATGGATGTACAAGTAATGGTTAATGAAGTCTATAAAGTAATACAAAGCAAAAAACCTAAATTACATTATAAAGCAGGGGCTTTTATGCAGAAATTCTCTATTGTTTTAAAATTTTTATTACCAAGTAGAACTTATGAAAAGTTAATACTTAATCATTATAAATTATAATTCAATCTCATAATAAAAACGTACCTTTGACCCATTAAAACATTAAAAATAAAACGATATGAAATTTTTTATAGATACGGCTAACCTAGCGCAAATAGCCGAAGCACAAGCCTTGGGGATTTTAGATGGGGTAACCACTAACCCTTCATTAATGGCTAAAGAAGGCATCACAGGCGAAGAAAACATAAAAAACCATTACAAAAAAATATGTGAAATAGTAGATGGCGATGTAAGTGCCGAAGTTATCAGTACCGATTTTGAAGGTATGGTAAAAGAAGGGGAAGCACTTGCTGCTTTACACCCACAAATTGTAGTAAAAATACCGATGATAAAAGATGGTGTAAAGGCTATAAAATATTTCTCAGACAAAGGTATAAAAACCAATTGTACACTTGTGTTTTCTTTAGGTCAAGCACTTATCGCTGCTAAAGCAGGCGCAACTTATATGTCTCCATTTATAGGACGTTTAGACGATATTTCTACCGATGGTCTAGCACTTATTGCTGATATTCGTGAGGTTTATGATAACTATGAGTTTGACACGCAAATACTTGCTGCATCTGTTCGTCATACAATGCATATTATAGAATGTGCTAAACTTGGTGCTGATGTAATGACAGGACCTCTTAAAGCTATAGAAGGTCTTATAAAACACCCTCTTACTGATATTGGTCTGGCTAAATTTTTAGCCGATTATAATAAAGGGGAGGCATAGGTTAAAATATAAAAAAAGAAAGTTTACAGACTCTTTTAAAACTACTGGGACAACATAAGGCCGTTGCAGAATAACAAGCTTCACTAAACTATCTATTTTTGATTAATAGTAAACTTTTATTTTTTAACACCTGATTAACACAAAAGCTACTTGCTTTAGCTTAGTTTTGTGTTTTAATCGTGATATATGTTTCGTAGTTTTTATGCTATATTGTTTTTGGGATTGTTTGCGTTTTCTTGTAAAGAAGAAAATGCAACAAAAGATGCGCCTGCTTTTATTGGTGGAGAAATTATTAACCCAAAAGACGCTTTTGTAAAGCTGTATCGTAATGGAAAAATAGTTGATTCTGTTGCCTTAGATAAAAAAAATCATTTTAAACTTAGTATTCCTAAAATCAATGAAGGACTTTATTATTTTTCGCACGGTAGAGAATACCAATATGTTTATCTAGCAGCAAATGATAGTGTTTTACTACGACTTAACACCTTAGATTTTGATGAGTCATTGGCGTTTTGTGGTAGTGGCTCCGAAAAAAACAACCTTTTAATAAAACTATTTTTGCTTAATGAAAAAAATAATCACAAAAAATATCTTGATTTAGACCCTGAGGCCTTTGATAAAAAACAAAGAGAATTAACACAAGAAAAAGTACAGTTGGTTCAAAAATTTAAATCAAATAATGAAACTGATTTTTCTAAAAAATTTCAAGACTTAATAAATGTAGCGGTTTATTATCCCGAATATACACGTAAAGAGCTTTATCCAATACAATACATGCAAATACGCCAACTGGACTCTTTTCCAAAAACAGCTAGCAGCTTTTATGATTTTGAAAAAAATATAGCGTTTAATAATGAAGAACTATTAAGTAATAGAAATTACTATACTTTTTTAGATAGTTATTTTACCCGAAAAACCTATTTAGAATATTTTGAAAAACGAAATAAAGCAATTCCAAATTCCGAAAAAAAAGGATTTGTTTTACATAAGTTAGATCAAATAAAAAACACCATAAAAAACAAAAAAGTAAAAGATAACCTTATACAATATAATATTGTACAATATGCTTATAATAATCCTATGGAAACGGGAGTTTTAGAGGCTTTTAAAAATTATTTAAAAGAATTAGATGATGCTGATTTCAAAAAAGAATTGGCGCGTGTATTGACCAACTATGCTAATCTTGCTCAAGGCAAAAATGCTCCAAAAATATATTTGCACAATACTAAAGGAGATATTACTAGCGTAGCCAAATTAGCTGAAAAAAAGTTTACCATATTTTATTTTTGGACTGTAGAAGACACCAAATACCTTGCAGGTATGAACAACCGAGTTAAAGCGTTAAAAAAGGCGTTTCCTAAAGTGCAGTTTGTAGCTATAAATGTAGATGGTTCCAAAGCTGACTGGCAATTGATAGCAAAAGAAAAAGGTTTAGAATTAGCTAAGTTATACCAATTAGAAAACACCAATGATTTGTCTCAAAAACTATCAT
>CAYPAK010000056.1:5814-7169 GCA_964408665.1 uncultured Flavobacteriaceae bacterium
TTAGCTAAGTTATACCAATTAGAAAACACCAATGATTTGTCTCAAAAACTATCATTAACCACACTTTCTAATGTGATAGTTACTACACCAAATGCTAAAATAATCACCGCATTTGAAAATCTTTTTAGTCCAAGATTACCTCATATTTTAAACCTTTCTAATAAAAGGTAAGAGTTATTAAATAGCTTCTTTACTATAATATTTGCCAATGATTACTGTAAATAGCACCAGCATAATAAGTGCCGTTAGCGATGCTTCAAAACCAAAAGCGCCACCATTCCATATTGTATCTGCAGCTCGTGATTGCTTGATAATTGCATATGTATTATTACCACTTACCGCGTAACCAAAAATGGTTCCTTGAAAGAAATTCCATGAGAAATGCAAGGCAATAGGAAACCACAAACTTTTGGTATAAATATAGGAAACTCCTAAAAATAGTCCTGCAATAATGATGTTACTAAATCCAATAGCATCAATATGATCATTACCCAAATGCATAGCGCCAAACAATACTGCTGTGATGAGTAATGCCAAATATTTAGAAACGGAATCCATAAAATTATTTAGCAAATAGCCTCTAAATAAGATTTCTTCATTAATGGCAACAATAATAAATAGTACTAAACCACTAGCTATTTTAGTATAATTAATCGTGTTGATTTTATAATTAATTTGTCCAAAACTTTGTAAGATATAAAAACCAATAGCAATCATGATAAAGCCTACAAAAACACCTAAAATAATATCTTTCCAAAGGTTTTTTTTAAGAAAACCAAGAGTATAAAAAGGTTTGTTATCTATAAATTTTCTAAAAATCCAGATAATAAATACCGTTCCTAGAAGCCCAAAAAGTTGCATTATAAGCATTCCGCTATCACCAAGATGAATTTGTTTTCCACTAAAAGGGTTTCCTCCTAAAGCAAAAACAGCAAGTAAAGAAAAGATAGCATAAGTAAAAAACCAAGGAATAATAATAGCTAAGGCTCTTAGCCATCCGTGTTTAATAAGTGGTTTTGTGTTCATAAAAATATTGTTTTAATTTTGGTCTAAGGTACTAAATTATTTATTACGGCTAATTATCAAACTATCTAATTGTCTAATTATTTAACTCGTAATCCGTTTTTATCCAAAGTAACCGAAGAAGAATCATTTTCTTTGGTTTTTACTTTTAAATCAATACCATTTCCATCCATTTTTAGTTTAAAAGAACCTTTATTATTTTTCTCTTTATTAATTTCATCACTAAGGCAATCGGTACAATCAAAACCTTGTGGAGTCATTGTAAAATAATGATTAATCATATTGCGGTCATAGATGTTTTGCACATTATCCACATCATCTAAATAATACTT
>CAYPAK010000056.1:7269-9352 GCA_964408665.1 uncultured Flavobacteriaceae bacterium
AATAATAAAAATAAGAGCGGAATACCAATAGCTAAGAAAAGCATTATAGTGAGCAACCAAGTAGGAATGCTTGAGGCATATAAAAAAGGAGGTAAATCGTAAATATCAACATTTTTAAAATTTAAAGCTCCTATAGAAAAACTACCAAAAAATAACGACAAAAGCGATGTGAAACCAATAATAACCAACAATACACCAACAAGTTTTCCGACTAAACTAAATAGTATAGTTAAAGCCTTACCAATGCTATCTATAACATCTTGCAGTCCGCTTTTTACATGACTATAATCCTTTGTTTTTAAAGAATCGTAACCTTCTTTTATTCTATCAGAGACATCACCAAACTCTTCTTTTATTTTTTTTTCAATATTAGAAACCGTTACGGGATCGCCTTGCATTTGTAGTTTTTCGCTAGTTGTTTTGGCTTCAGGAAGTATTATCCAAAGAATTAAATAGGCTAAAAAACCAGTTCCAAAAACAAAGACAGAAACCAACCAAAGCATTCTTACTACAGTAACATCTACATCAAAATAATGTGCTAAACCAGAAGAAACACCACCCAAAAACTTGTCTTCACCATCACGAAACAAACGTCTTTTTCTAGTGTAAGTACTTTTGTTTTTTTGTTTTTCTGAATGTAACTCTTCGTTAAAAATTTCTTCATCACCTGCATAATCTTCAGGTTTTCCCATTCGGGTAATAACGGCTTTAATATCTTTTTCGTTAATTACTTGACGCTCGGTTTTTCTATTTTCCAGAAGTAATTCGCCTATACGAGATTCTATATCGGCTAATATTTCGTCTTTTCCTTGAGGGTCGTCACTTAAAGAGCGGCGTATAGCGTCTAAATACTTTTTTAGTTTGAGATAAGCATCTTCATCTATGTGAAAAAAGATACCGCCAAGATTGATGTTTACTGTTTTATTCATGTTGATTAGTTTTTGTGGTTACTATAGTTACGGCATCAGCTAGTTTAAGCCAAGTTGTGTTTAATTCTTTTAAAAATAAAGAGCCATTTTCTGTTATGGCGTAATATTTACGAGGAGGCCCCGAGGTAGATTCTTCCCATTTATAACTTAATAAACCTGCATTTTTAAGCCTTGTGAGTAAAGGGTATATTGTACCTTCTACCACAAGAAGTTCAGCATCTTTTAGCACCGTAAGTATTTCTGAGGTGTATGCAGGTTTTCGAGCTATAATTGCTAGAATACAATACTCCAAAATACCTTTGCGCATTTGTGCTTTGGTGTTTTCTATTTTCATATTATCCTTTTATTTTTTAGAAACGCTTCCTCCAGAAGATTTTTTAATATTTTTTTCAGTAGGATTTCCACTATAACTAATACTAGCACCACTACTTGCTTTTGCTGTCAATGTATTTGTACTATTTACACTTATAGAAGCACCACTACTTGCTTTTGCTGTTACAATTGTAGCTTGCAAACTACTTGCAGTTATAGAAGATCCACTACTTGCTTTTGTAGTATATTCTTTAGTTTTTCCAGAAAGTGTTACGTTTGCACCACTGCTTGCTTCACTCAAAACAGTTTTTGCTGCTAAACGAAGTGCTATAGCAGCACCACTACTTGCTTTTACGGTTATTTCATCAGCAGTAAAGGTGTTACTTGCGCTCACATTACTACCACTAGAAGCTGTTAATCCTGACAAAAAAGACACATCTACATAAACATCTCTTGCTTTAGCATAAGCAATATTTTCTGTAGTAAAAATATGTAAAGTGTTGTCTTTTATTTCTGTTTTAATAAGGTCTAATAAATTTTCATCTGCTTCCACACGAATTCTAGGTTTTTTAGCCTCTGTAAGCAAGATGTTTAATCCGTTACTGGTTTTGATTTGCGTAAATTTAGCTGTTACTTTTCTGTTTTCTTTTTTTATAATACCATTGCCTTTTACGCCCATATTACATGAGCCAAGCGATAGCATAATAAGGAATAAACTTGTTTTAAAAAATGTTTTCATAAGGTGTTTCTTTATAATTGTTACTAATTTGTTATGCAAATATACAGTTAAAAAAAGGTACTATGCAAAACATAGTACTATAATTTAACATAAATTTAACATT
>CAYPAK010000057.1:0-1579 GCA_964408665.1 uncultured Flavobacteriaceae bacterium
CCTTTTGCTTTTGCTGTACGAATATAATCTTGGTTAAGCGTTTCTAGCAAGCTGTTTCGCATTAATTGTATAATAACCGCCAGCGGACGAATACCAAGAACAACAGCAGGAAGTATAATATTACGCCATTGGATAAAAACACCTTCACCAAAATCATCTACTTCGTATAGGCTTCCTGTCATATTTAGTCCAGTATAATTATGCCATAAAAATCCAAAAATCCAAGCAAAGAGAATCGATGCAAAAAAGGAAGGTGTGCTCATTCCTATGGTACTAATTAATGCAATAAAACGATCAAAGAAAGTGTCTTTATACACTGCCGATAATATACCTAGAAATATACCTAATACTATAGCAATACTTATCGCTAATACAGCAAGTATCGCCGTGTTTGGCAATGTTTCTGCAAGAATAGTGCTTACCTTTTTTCCTTGCTTATGATAGGACTCTCTAAGGTATGGCGCTTTGAGTATAAGGGTTTTGTTAAAAATATTAAAGAGTTTTAAATACTTAAATTTTGTTTTATCTAAAGCCGTAAAGTCGGTTTTATTAGTACTATGTATGGATAGTGGCGATAAATCATTTAGGTAATAAAAATACTGCTGATATAGCGGTTTATCAAAACCATATTTGTGGTTTACTTGTGCTATTTGCTCGCTACTAGCATTTTGGTCAAGCATCATTCTAGCAGGATTACCAAGCCCATTAAATAGTATAAAAACAACGGTAACAACGCCAAAAAGCGTTAATAAACCGTAAGCTATTTTTTGGGATAAGTACTGAATCATTATAAGCTGTTAATCGTATTACGAATAGCGGTAAGATTAGTCAATAGTTTCTCTAAATGATCTAAATGTAGCATATTAGCACCATCAGATTTGGCTTCAGCAGGATTAAAATGGGTTTCTAAGAAAATACCATCTACTCCAGTAGCAATTCCTGCACGTGCAATAGTTTCTATAAGATCTGGCTGACCACCAGTTACACCACTAGATTGGTTAGGGCGTTGCAAAGAATGGGTAATGTCTAGTACTACAGGTGCATGTTTTTTCATTTCGGGAATACCACGAAAATCTACTACCATATCTTGGTAGCCAAACATAGTACCTCTATCGGTAAGCCATACTTGCTTATTTCCGCTTTGTTTTACTTTGTCAGCGGCAAACTGCATAGCTTCAGGGCTCATAAACTGTCCTTTTTTGATATTAACTACTTTTCCTGTTTTTGCGGCAGCAATAAGCAAATCGGTTTGTCTAGCCAAAAAAGCAGGTATTTGTAATACATCTACATATTGCGCAGCTAGCGCGGCATCACTTTCTTTATGAATATCAGTTACGGTTGGTATATCAAAGGTTTCGCTTACTTTTGCTAATATTTTTAAGGCTTTTTCATCACCAATTCCGGTGAAACTATCTAAACGAGAACGGTTTGCTTTTTTAAAACTTCCTTTAAAGATATAAGGAATGGCCAGTTTGTCTGCTATAGTAACAATGCGTTCTGCTATACGAAGTGCCATTTCTTCGCCTTCTATGGCGCAAGGGCCTGCAAGAAGAAAAAAGTTAGTACTGTCTTTATGTTT
>CAYPAK010000057.1:1679-9322 GCA_964408665.1 uncultured Flavobacteriaceae bacterium
CCGCAAGAGATATAATTATTTTGTTCGCTTACATCTTGTACTACAAAATTTGTATTAGATAGCGCTACTTGCCCACAAATGCCTTTGCCAAAAGGAATTGTAGTATGTTCGGTCGGTGTTCCTGAAAATTCGTGAAGTATTAATTGTTTATTGTCATTATGAAAATAAAATCCTACCCAATCATAATGCGGCACTTCTTGACGTAATAGGTCGCAAATAGCTTGTCTAAGTGTACTTTTAGTTATTGTTTTTTTAGATAGTTGTTTAACTTTTTCTTTAATAGCTTTGTATTTCATCTTTTTGTAGTATTTTTGAGCAAATCTAAGCGCATTTTGACTAAAAACAAGAAAATAAGAACATTTTTATTAGGCTTTATTCTAAGTTACGCTTTATTGTTTTTGCTATATTCGTTTTACTTAAACAAAACACAGCAGCAAACTACTGTTTTTGCTTGCTCTCCTGTAACCAATACCGTAGCGAAACATACCGAGCAAATGGCTTATTTATTAGGTTATGATGTAACTACAAACCAAAGTAGTAAGGAACTTTCTTTAGCTATTACTATTAATGGAAAACCAGTATTGCGTCTTATAGAAGGTTGTAATGGTGTGAGTGTTATTATACTTTTTATTGCCTTTATTATTGCCTTTAAAGGAAGTCTAAAACAGACTATTATTTATGGTGTTTTAGGAAGTTTACTTATCTATATTTTAAATATTTTTAGAATAGTAGCGCTTACGGTTGCGATGCTCAAATATCCTAAATATCAGGAATTTTTACACCAAATAATCTTCCCATTATTTATTTATGGTGTAGTGTTTTTACTTTGGGTTGTTTGGGTTAATAAATTTGTATTAAAGCAAAAGTAATATGCCAAAAATCATAAAATACACGTTTATTCTAATACTTTTAGTACTAATAATAAGTATTCGTTTTTTTGAAAACACCTTGTTTTATGATCCATTAATTGCTTATTACAAAACAGCTTTTTTAAATAATAAATTGCCAGAATTACAATACGTAAAATTGTTTTTTAGTTATTTATTTCGGTTTGGATTAAATGCTGTTTTAGCTATCGTTATTTTGGTGTTACTCTTTACGAAACAAACGGTTTATCAATTTACAACACGGTTTTATCTACTTGCTTTTATAGTATTGATTGTGTTATTTTTTATAGTATTACATTTTTTTTCGGAGCATGTACAATTCCTTTTTTATATAAGACGATTTTTGATACAACCACTATTTTTATTACTATTAATTCCTGCTTTTTATTATCAAGAAAAGATGAATTAATAGTATTTTAACAAATCATTTAGACTACTGTTCATTATATTTACTATATTTGTAGTCTAATGAAACAATTAGTTAAACAAATATCCGCTTTTTCACTAGCACTTATCGTGCTATTTTCATCGTTTTCTTTTACGGTGAATAAGCATATTTGTGGAGGTGAAATAGCAAGCGCAACCTTGTTTTTAGCTGCTGATGATTGCGGTATGCAAATGGCAACTTGTGAAAACAAACAAGCCGAAAATCAAGATGATAATCTGCATAAAGAACCTTGCTGTAAAGATGTTTCCGAATATATAAACGGTAATAACCTTCAGCAACAAGCCTTAGATGTACTTACGGTAAATCAAATTGATGTTTTATTAGATTTAATTGGAAATTATACTCAAGAAATTGCAGGAACTGTTCAAGTAAAACAACAGAAAGCAATTCACTATTCCCCACCAAATTTACTGTATAGACACACACAGTCCTATTTGCAAGTTTTCCGTATTTGATTTTTTTTAGATAACTGATTTATTCTTTGTTGCTAAATACTATTTTCTTTAGTATTAGTTTATAATAAATCATTATAGTTAATATATTATGCGTTATTTTAATTAAAATTTCATAATACATTAAAATCATTACCGTAATGTTTATCATTGCAACATTTCATTATTTTTTTACATTAATTAGTATATTCTGAACATTGTACAAAGTACATTTTAATATCAGAATACTTTAATAAAACAATATATTATGCTAGATAAAAGCATTAAATTTTTAATAGAAAACAAGTTAGTTGCTGTTTTACTAGTTGCATTATTCATAGGTCTAGGTGTAGTTACCGCTCCATTTGATTGGGATACAGGAAATTTCCCTAGGAATCCTGTGGCTGTAGATGCCATACCAGATATTGGCGAAAACCAGCAAATCGTTTTTACCAAATGGGATGGGCGTTCTCCGCAAGATATAGAAGACCAAATTACCTATCCATTGACTACTTCTTTATTGGGTATTCCTGGTGTAAAAACGATACGAAGCTCTTCCGCTTTTGGTTTCTCATCTATCTATATTATTTTTGAAGAGGATATCGAATTTTATTGGAGTAGAAGCCGAATTTTAGAAAAACTAAACTCGCTGCCTAAGGGTTTGCTTCCTGAGGGTATTCAGCCCAGTTTAGGTCCTGACGCTACAGGATTGGGGCAAGTGTTTTGGTACACTTTAGAAGGTAGAGACAAAGCAGGTAATGTTACAGGAGGTTGGGACTTACACGAGTTGAGAAGCATACAAGATTATTATGTAAAGTATGCATTGTCTTCGGCAAGTGGAGTGTCTGAAGTGGCAAGTATTGGCGGCTTTGTACAAGAGTATCAAGTAGATATTAATCCAGATTTAATGAAAGAATACGGTGTTTCGCTCAATCAAGTAATTAATGCTGTACGGAAGTCTAATAAAGATATTGGTGCCAAAACTATAGAGGTAAATCGTGTAGAATATTTGGTTCGTGGTTTGGGTTATATAAAAAGTATTGCCGATTTAGAAAATGCAACTGTTGTGGCTAATAATCTGACGCCAATACTTGTCAAGGATATTGCTAATGTTACTTTGGGTCCTGCACAACGCAGAGGTATTTTAGACAAAGAAGGGGCAGAGGTTGTAGGAGGAGTAGTTGTAGCGCGTTATGGTGCAAATCCTATGAAAGTTATTAATAATATAAAGGAACAAATAAAAAAAATAAGTACAGGTTTACCGTCAAAAGTATTAAAAGATGGACGGACTTCTCAACTTACTGTTGTGCCATTTTATGACCGTTCTGTTTTAATAAAAGAAACGCTAAGTACTTTAGATGAAGCCTTAACTTTAGAGATATTAATAACTATTTTGGTTATTGTCATGATGGTTTTTAATCTACGTGTATCAGCTTTGATATCAGGCTTGCTTCCTGTAGCCGTTTTAATGGTTTTTATAGGAATGAAATTCTTTGGTGTAGATGCTAATATTGTAGCCTTGTCAGGAATTGCTATTGCCATTGGTACTATGGTTGATGTTGGCGTTATCCTTACCGAAAATATTATTAGGCATCTTGATGAAAATGAAAAAATTAAAAAAGAGTATAGCGAAAAGCGAAAAGAAAGTGAGAATGAACTGCTTCCCTTTGAGAAGGCTGGTATGAGCATAAATCAAATTGTTTATAAAGCAACTCAGGAAGTTTCAGGGGCTATTATTACTGCGGTAGCTACAACGATAGTAAGTTTTATCCCTGTATTTACGATGATAGGTTCTGAGGGAAAATTATTCAGACCACTTGCTGCAACTAAGACTATGGCACTAACAGCTTCGGTTATTGTTGCACTGTTTTTAATACCGCCTTTTGCCGCTTGGATTTTTGCTTGGAAATTGCCTAAAAAGAAAATAGGCTTAGCACTAAATTTACTTTTAATAGGATTAGGTATTTATGGCTTAGTTTTAGGATACACTATAGCGTTAGCATTAATAATTTTTGCTAGTATCACTATTTTATCACAACGAAATATAGTAACTAATAAGCATGCTAATATAATGAATATCGCTATTACGGCAATAACGATAACGCTGTTGTTGGCAAATTATTGGAGACCGTTAGGGGTAGATTATGCTGTTTTTTCAAACTTTATATTTGTAGGGATTATCGCTTTTGGTTTGCTAGGTTTTTTCTATCTTTTTCAAAAATATTATGTTAGTATGCTTACTTGGGCTTTGGCTAATAAAGTATTATTTCTTACACTTCCCATTACGATTATCATTGCAGGATTTACTATTTGGAATAATGTAGGCAAAGAGTTCATGCCTTCGTTAAATGAAGGAGCATTCCTATTAATGCCTACGTCTTTGCCACATGCTGGCATTGAAGAGAATAAACGTGTTTTGCAGCAGTTAGATATTGCAGTTGCTACTATTCCAGAAGTGCGAACGGTAGTAGGAAAGTCGGGTCGTGTGTCATCGGCTTTAGATCCAGCGCCGCTTTCTATGTATGAAAATATTATTAATTATTATCCAGAATATAAAATAGATGATGAAGGAAATCGCCTAAAATTTAAAATAAATAAAGAGGGTTTGTTTGAAACTAAAAAGGGCAATTATATCCCTTCAGGAACTAAAATTGACAAAAATGATTTAGTACAAGATGAAGATGGAAATTATTACCGAAATTGGCGTAAGCATATAAAATCTCCTAATGATATTTGGAATGAAATTGTAAAAGTAACCAAGCTGCCAGGTGTCACTTCTGCACCAAAATTACAACCTATAGAAACGCGTTTAGTAATGCTGCAAACAGGTATGCGTGCACCAATGGGTATAAAAGTAAAAGGAGCAGATTTAAAAACCATAGAGGATTTTGGTAAACGATTAGAAACTATTTTAAAACAAGTAAAAGGTGTAAAAAAAGAAGCTGTTTTTGCCGATAGAATTGTAGGGAAACCGTATTTATTATTAGATATCGATAGAGCTAAAATAGCACGTTATGGTTTAAGTGTACAAGATGTGCAAGATGTAATGGCAGTAACTATAGGCGGAAAAGCATTAACACAAACCGTATCAGGTCGTGAACGATATGCAGTTCGTGTACGTTATCCTAGAGAATTGCGTTCTTCTCCCGAAGACTTGAACAAAATCTTAGTGCCTATACCAAACGGAAACTCCATTCCATTAGGCGAATTAGTTACTATTAAATATGAACAAGGACCACAGATGATAAAGAGTGAAGATACTTTTTTAATAGGTTACGTATTATTTGATAAAGAACAAGATGAAGCAGAGGTTACTGTTGTGGAGCGTGCGCAAAGCGCCATTGATAGAAGTGTAGCGCGTGGAGAGCTGCAAATACCAAAAGGAATTACCTATCAGTTTACAGGAACTTATGAGAACCAGATTCGTGCGGAGAAAACACTAAGTATCGTTGTTCCTTTGGCATTATTAGTGATTTTTTTAATACTATATTTTCAGTTTAAATCTGTAGGAACAACCTTGATGGTGTTCTCAGGAATATTGGTGGCTTTTGCAGGAGGATTTATTATGATAGGTCTGTATGATACTTCTTGGTTTATGAATATTGATATGTTTGGTTTTAACCTTCGCGATATTTTTCAGATAAAAACAATTAATCTAAGTGTTGCTGTTTGGGTTGGATTTATAGCTCTTTTTGGTATTGCTACCGATGATGGTGTGGTAATGGCAACTTATCTTACACAAGTATTTGATAAAAACAAGCCCAAAACAAAGCAAGAAATTAGAAATGCAGTTATTGAAGCAGGAAGTAAACGAATTAGACCTTGTTTAATGACTACAGCAACTACAATTCTAGCATTATTACCCGTTTTAACTAGTACAGGACGTGGTAGCGATATTATGATACCGATGGCAATACCAAGTTTTGGTGGTATGTTAGTAGCACTTATTACCTTGTTTGTTGTGCCAGTTTTGTATAGTTGGACTAAGGAGTTTACTATTAAAAATTAAATAATATAAAATGAAAAATGGAAATGAAGATATTTAATTGTTAAATTTAAAATAGTAAAGAGATGAGTAAGAATATATTAAAAGATAAGAGCTATACTTTTGCTATTAAGATTGTAAAATTAGCACAACTCTTAGTTAAGGAGCAAAAGGAATTTGTTTTGAGTAAGCAACTTTTACGAAGTGGAACGGCTGTTGGAGCTTTAATTCGTGAAGCGGAATTTGCTCAAAGCAAAGTTGATTTTATTCATAAAATGAGTATTTCGCTTAAAGAAGCCAATGAAACTCTGTATTGGTTAGATTTATTAAAAGATACGGACTATATTTTAACAAAAAATCACTTGGCATTAACTAACGATAATAAAGAGCTAGTTGCTATGTTAGTGAGCTCTATTAAAACTACAAAATCAAGATTATAATGACTGTAATTAAAAACACAATAAAACTAAGTTATTCAAATTTGTTTTCAAATAAAGAGAAATTCTCATTTGAGAAAAATTTCCCATTTTTCATTTTTAACTTTTCATTTTTCACTTTTTATTTAAAAAACACTTTTCATTTTTCATTTAGAAAAGCATTGGCATTATTTATCATTTATCATTTTTCATTTATCACTTATAGTCAATCATTAACAGACTATATTGCTTTAGCAAAACAAAACAGCTCTAAAATTCAAAGCTTAAAGGCTGATTTTGAAATTGCAAAGGAAAAAACAAAGGAGTTGGCGACTTATGATAATACCAGTTTCAGCTTCGGTGTTTTTCCTAATACGGTAGAAACACGAGTAGGTTCTCAGCTTATAAATGCAGAGATTAGTCAGAAATTACCTTGGTTTGGAACGCTAAAGGCACAAAAAAAACTAGCCGATGCAAAAGCTAAACTGTTTAGTTATGATACTGATTTATATAAAAAAGAATTGGCTTATAAAATAAGTGAACTATATTATGAGTTGTACGAAAAACAAGCCGTTAGGTTGATATTAAAAGACAATAAAACGCTCTTAAAAACCTATGAAGATATGGCTATTGCAGCGCTTGCTAATAACAAAGCCACGATGAGCGATGTGCTTAAAATTCGTATTCAAAAAAATGAATTACACAGTAAAACCTTTCAGACATTAAACAGTATTGAAGCACTGAGTAAGAATTTCAATAGATTGTTAGAGCGAGATATAAACGAGCAACTCAATATCCCGAGTGTACTTGATGTAACGACAATTCTTGTTGGTAAAACAGAAGTGTCAAATCATCCATTATTGGCTAAAGAATTTCAAAAAGAACAGAATCTTTCTTTAGCAGAAAAACTCATTAAGAAAAAACAAAAGCCACAATTAAAATTGGCAGCTAGTTATACTGTGGTAGCTAAGTATGCTAGTAATCCCATTGGTAATGGAAAAGACATAAGCTATGCTTCTATTGGGCTTTCACTACCGCTTTTCAATGCAAAATATAAATCGCAATTAAAACAAAATGCGCTTAAAAAAGAGCAAATTAAAGCCAATTTAAATGAAGTTAATATCGCTTTAGAAACTGCTTTAGAAACAGCCAAATTAGCTTTTGAAAACGCATTAATACAAGTAGTAGCAGCCGAGAAAAATAAAGAAGAAGTACAACGCGCTCTCAATGTAGATTTAAAAGCCTACGAAACAGGAATGTTAAATTACGATAGGATTTTAAAAACACAATTACAAAAAATCCGCTATGAACTTATGGAAGTTTCCGCTGTAAAAAATGCTTTTATTGCAAAGGCTAGAATAGATTATTTAATAAAATAAAAAAAAATGAAACACACATACAAAATAACAGGAATGACTTGTACAGGTTGTAAAACCAATGTAGAAAGTGCCTTGTCTAATTTAGCAGTAATCACAA
>CAYPAK010000058.1:0-3078 GCA_964408665.1 uncultured Flavobacteriaceae bacterium
TCATAATCACTTATAGGGTTGCAAGTGCATATTAAGTTTCTATCACCATAAGCATCATTTACTTTTCGTACCGATGGCCAAAACTTGTTTCCTTTTATGTAATCTAATGGAAAAACAGCTTCACTCCTACTATATGGAAAACTCCAATCATCGGCAGTAGCCATTTCTTCGGTATGTGGTGCATTAATCAATAGGTTGTTTTCTTTATCGGTAATAGCTTCTATTTCTTTTTTTATAGCTAATAAAGCGCTAATAAAACGATCTAATTCAGCTTTATCTTCACTTTCTGTAGGTTCTATCATCAGCGTATCATGAACAGGAAAGGAAACCGTAGGTGCATGAAAACCATAGTCCATAAGGCGTTTTGCTACATCAATTACCGCAACACCATTAGCTTTAAACGGGCTATAATCTATAATAAACTCGTGTGCTGCTCTACCTGCTTCGCCTTTATAGAGAATTTTATAACCGCCTTGTGCTAATTTTGTTTCAAGGTAATTAGCATTAAGAATAGCTTGCTTAGTTGCTTGTGTAAGTCCTTCTTCTCCTAGCATACGAATATAGCCATAAGAAATAAGCGAAACATAAGCAGAACCATAAGGCGCTGATGAAATGGCTTTAATTGCATTAGCTTTTCCATTAGAAATAATAGGATTACTAGGCAGAAAATCTACCAAATGTTTAGCTACACAAATAGGTCCAACGCCAGGCCCACCACCTCCGTGAGGAATAGCAAAGGTTTTATGTAAATTCAGATGACAAACATCTGCACCTATCGTAGCAGGATTAGTAAGACCTACTTGGGCGTTCATATTAGCACCATCCATATAAACTTGACCTCCAAAATCGTGAATTAATTGTGTTATTTGGCGTATCGCCGATTCAAAAACACCATGAGTTGATGGGTAAGTAACCATAAAACAAGCCAAATTATCAGCATGAAGTGTCGCTTTTTCTTTTAAATCTGCTAAATCAATATTACCATTAGCGTCTGTTTTTACAACGACTACTTTCATTCCTGCCATTACCGCCGATGCCGGATTTGTACCGTGAGCAGATGCTGGAATTAGAGCAATATTACGATGTCCTTCGCCATTACTTTTATGATAAGCACGTATAACCATAAGTCCTGCATATTCGCCTTGCGCTCCAGAATTTGGTTGCAATGAAGTTGCTGCAAATCCTGTAATTGTACTTAGGTAATTTTCTAAATTATGTAGCATTTCCAAGTATCCTCCTGCTTGGTCTTTAGGCACAAAAGGATGAATATTTGTCCAGTTAGACCAACTAAGTGGTAATAGTTCGGATGCAGCATTGAGTTTCATAGTACAAGAACCTAAAGAAATCATACTATGCGTAAGGCTTAAATCTTTGCGTTCTAAATATTTAATATAACGCATCATAGCCGTTTCCGAATGGTATTTATGAAATACTTCTTGAGTCAAATAAGCACTTGTTCGTTGTAAATCTTTAGGAATTGCAGTCTTTTCAACTAATGATAAAACCGCTTCTTTATGCACTAAACCAGCAAATAAATCAACGATTTCTGCTAAATCTGCTTGTGTGGTTAATTCATTAATAGCGATACTAATTGTTTCTTGGTCTATATAATTAAAATTAATACATTTAGCCAAGGCTTTTTCTTGAACTAGTGTGCTATCAACTACTTTTATTTTTAAAGTATCAAAAAAATGTTTATTTTCATTAACAAATCCTAATTCGGCTAAAGCATTAGCTAGACTAACCGCATTATGATGAATGGTAGTAGCTGTATTTTTCAAGCCATCAGCACCGTAATAAACAGCGTACATTCCTGCCATTACCGCAAGCAATACTTGTGCGGTACAGATATTGGAAGTTGCTCTATCACGTTTAATATGTTGTTCTCTAGTTTGCAAAGCCATACGCAAAGCAGGATTTCCCGCTGCATCTATCGTTTGCCCTATAATACGACCAGGAATTTGTCTTTTGTAGACTTCGGAAGTAGCAAAATAACCTGCGTGAGGGCCACCAAATCCCATAGGAATACCAAAACGCTGTGTAGAACCTACGGCTACATCAGCACCTAATGTTGCTGGCGATTTTAAGAGTGTTAAACTCAGTAAATCTGCCGCAAATACCGTTTTTATATCTTGAGCTTTTGCTTTAGCTATAAAGGCGCTATAATCATAAACTTCGCCATACTTAGCAGGATATTGCACTATAGCACCGTAAAAAGTATCATCAAACATTATAGTTTCATGATTACCAAAATGTAATTTAATGCCCAACGGTTCTGCACGTGTTTCAAGTATTGCTATGGTTTGCGGTAGCACTTCATTAGAAACAAAAAACACATTGGTATTGGCTTTTTTCTGTGCTCTACTCCTAGCATTATAAAGCATAATCATTGCTTCGGCTGCTGCCGTACCTTCATCAAGTAATGAGGCATTGGCAAGTTCCATACCTGTAAGTTCTGTAAGCATTGTTTGGTAGTTTACCAAAGCCTCCAAACGTCCTTGTGAAATCTCTGCTTGATATGGTGTATATGCGGTGTACCAAGAAGGATTTTCAAAAATATTACGCTGAATTACTGCGGGTAATTTTGCAGGATGATAACCCAAACCTATATATGATTTGAATACTTTATTTTTTTGAGCCAAGGCATTAGCATGTTGCAAATACTGTGATTCTGACATTGCATCAGGAAGTATTAATGGCTTAGCTAAACGGATATCATCTGGAATAACTTGTGCAATAAGCTCATCTAAACTAGTAACATCAAGTGCTTCAAGCATTGATTTAGTTTGCTCATTACGGTTTCCAAGATGACGATTGATTAATTTATCTGGATTCATTATATAATTATTTTTGGTACACAAATATACAGTTTTTTGTATTAAAAATTATTAATTCAATACTGATTTTTCTCTTTTATTTAGATTAATATTGCAAAGTGAAAGTATTTAAACGTTTTTTTGAATTATATATATTTGCTAATATCCACGTAGCCATTGCTACTTGGGCATTAGTTCAAATCACTTTGTATCAATTTCATATAATTGACGATTACAGCCCGTTGTTTGTGTTTTTTAGCAC
>CAYPAK010000058.1:3178-8993 GCA_964408665.1 uncultured Flavobacteriaceae bacterium
TTTCTTTATATAAATAATACGTATCTCAATATTACAAACATTATCATTACAAGTATTTCTTTCTTAGGACTTGTTTTCGCTAGAAAAAATCAAAATAAGTATTATGCTGCTTTTTGGATAGAAAGCATTCCTATTATTTGGTATATTTTAATACTAAATCAAGCTTTTTTTACATAAAATTATTAAGTTTGTATTCTAAAACAAGTTCATTATGAAAAAGAAACTTTACGTATTATTAGTAGCGCTATCACTTAGTATTAGCGGTGTTTTCGCACAAAAATTACCTAAAATAAAAGGAAGCAAAAATGTAGTGAGTAGCTCACGCCATTTTGATAGCATAAAAGCATTAGAAATATCAGGAAAACTAAAGCTAAACCTCGTAGCAAGTGATTCTACACGTTTAGAAATATTTGCGGATGGTAATTTGCATGAAATCGTAAAAACTGATGTGAGTGATTACACGCTTTCTATAGCATTAAGCAAACGCATTATCCGTAAGAAACATTTTGAACTTACGTTGTATATAGACAGTCTTCAGACTATTTCTTTAATGGATAGAAACAAAATTGAGGCAAGCGGTAATTTTAATAGTGATACGCTTCATTTGGAATTAGGTAATAATGTCATTTTAGCAGATTTTAATACAAAAACAAACGCTTTAAACATTACAAGTGATGATAGCGCAAGACTTACAGGTAAGTTTACTAGTAATACATTACAACTAGACACAGCAGCTAATAGTATCATCAAAGCAATAATACAAACCGATTCTTTAGTGATAAATAGTGCTGACCGCAGTAAAATACGCTTAAGTGGTACGAGCAAGAAAGCCAATTTAGCCGCTATAGATGCTAGCCAAATAGATTTGAGTGATGTAATAGTAAATAAAGCTATTATTTCTGCTGCTGATACTAGCAAAATAAACACCTTATGCAAAAATAGTCTAAGCGTTTCTATCACAGAAAAAGGCGAAGTAATAAGTCACGGAAACGCAGCAATTACACTTTTAAAGTTTGCTGATAACGCTGTACTACGCAAAAAAGAGTAAAAGATTACTGTTTTAAACGAAATTTTAAAGGCAAATGCACTACTTTTTTAGTTTCAAAGAAAGGTTCTTCAAAATAATCGGTTAAGTTATATAATGAAGCATTAGGAAATGTTGCCAATTCTTCGGTTAAATCACCTCCTTTGAGATACAAAATACCATTCTTTAAGGAATGTTTCGATTTTCTTTTAACTTTCTTACGAACCCATTTTACAAAATCGGGCATATTCGTAACGGCACGACTTACTATAAAATCAAATTCTTGTTGCACTTTTTCGGCACGAATATGTGCTGTTGTTACGTTTTTTAAAGCTAATGCCGCTACAACAGCATCTACTACTTTTATTTTTTTGCCAATAGTATCTACCAAATGAAATTGAGTTTCTGGAAATAAAATAGCCAAGGGAATACCAGGGAATCCACCGCCAGTCCCTACGTCTAATACCGTTGCCTTTGGTAAAAAAGGCATTACTTTGGCAATTCCTAAAGCGTGAAGGACGTGTTTTTCATAGAGTTCATCAATATCTTTTCTAGAAATTACATTGATTTTTGCATTCCAATCTTTATATAATGGTGCTAAGGCTTCAAACTGGCTAATTTGTTGCTCACTAAGTGTATCAAAGTATTTTGTGATTATTGCTGTTGATTTATTCATAATTAAAAATCAATTATTTGTTGTTTGTCAAAATCACAATTTATCCATTCTCCATCTAAAGTTGCGCCTAGTTTTTTATAAAAAGCTATTGCAGGTTCATTCCAATCTAGCACTTGCCAACGCACTCGTTTGCAGTTGTTTTCTTTAGCTATACTAAAGAGTTTCTTTATGAGTTTTTTGCCAATTTCATTGCCGCGATATGCTTTTTTTACATATAAATCATCAAGGTAAAGCGACTTGCCAACCCAAGTGTAATAGGTAAAATAATAAAGCATCATTGCTATAATTTCGCCTTGCTCGTTTTCTACAACTACGGTATTAAAAAGCGCTTGCTCCTCCTCCATTTGCGCTACCGTATTCGTTACTTTTTCAGGCGCGTTTTCAAACAGTGCAAGCTCTTTTATCAAAGCTAAAATAGCAGGGAAATCAGCAGATTTTCCTTGACGAATAGTAAAAGCCATTAGTATTCTGTTTTATCTTCTTTAGAAGCCCAAAGGTTAAACGGTTCTAGAGCAATATCTCTAGCACATTGCTCAAAAGGAATAGCGCGTTTCTCGTAAGGCAATGGTATTTCGTCATAAATAAACTGGTCATCAAAACCTATATTTGCAGCATCTGCTTGGTTAGAACCATAAAAAACTTTGTCTGGTCTTGCCCAATAAATAGCTCCTAAACACATAGGACAAGGCTCACAAGAAGTATAAACAGTGCAACCATCAAGCTGAAAAGAACCTAAGTTTTTGCAGGCATCACGTATAGCAGTAACTTCGGCATGTGCCGTTGGGTCATTAGTAGAAGTTACTTTATTGTTCCCTACACCTACTACTTTACCGTCTTTTACAATTACACAACCAAAAGGACCTCCTTCATTGGCCAACATCCCTTTTATAGCTGCATCTACAGCTTGTTTCATAAATTTCTTATCATTATTATTTTCCATATTTTCTTTATTTTCTAATAAAGCTTTTGCAGCTTCATCAGTGAATTTTTTATTGAATTGATTACACATTTTTAATTTTTTGATAGTACAAAAATACTAAAATAAAAGTATATTTTGCTTGTAATCGTAAGGGTTTTATTACTTTTGAGAATTCAGGCACTTTATTTGCTGTGTTTTAGTTAATCGTATTTTTTATAATTTGATAATATTATGCATAAATTGATACTTTTTTTATTTTTTCCTGTTTTGCTTTTTGGGCAAAAACAAGCTGTTGATTTTCAAACTGTCCAAGCAGAAATTAAAATTAACGCCTTAGAAAAACAAGTTTCAGGAACGGTCATTTATCAGTTTAAACCTACAGAAAATCTAGACTCATTGTGGCTTAATGCTTATGATATGACTTTTGTTAAGGTTAGTTTAAAAAACACTGAAACAAGCTATAAAAACACCGATAATAAGTTGATTTTATATAAAAAATTTAAGAAAGATAGTTTATACCGATTAATGGTTCAATACCAAGTAATGCCAAAAAAAGCCATGTATTTTGTAGGTTGGCATAGTAAAGGACGTAAGCAAGTGTGGACACAAGGACAAGGCAAAGATAACAGTCACTGGTTGCCGCTTTATGATGAGCAAACGGATAAGGTAATTTTTGATATGAAAATTGCTTTTGATAAAAATTATACCGTAGTTTCTAACGGTTTACTTCAAGATACAATAATGCTGAATACTAGATTAAAACAATGGCATTATAAAATGGAAAAGCCTATGAGCAGCTATCTACTTATGCTAGCCATTGGCAAGTATGAAAAAACTGTGAATCGTAGTAAAAACGGTATTTTGCTAGAGAATTATTATTATCCAGAAGAAAAACAATATACAGCTACTACCTATAAATATAATACTGAAATTTTTAATTTTATGGAACAAGAAATTGGCGTTCCATTTCCTTGGAAAGTGTATCGTAATATTCCTGCTCAAGATTTTTTATATGGCGGCATGGAGAACACAACTTCCACACTTTATAA
Source organism: uncultured Flavobacteriaceae bacterium (assembly GCA_964408665.1). Lineage (GTDB taxonomy): Bacteria > Bacteroidota > Bacteroidia > Flavobacteriales > Flavobacteriaceae > JALSVQ01. Next base: position 6,847 of record CAYPAK010000058.1, read on the forward strand.
TGAAAATTATATGGTAGATAGCATTGGTTTTGTAGATCGTAATTTTATAAATGTAAATGCTCATGAGCTTGCACACCAATGGTTTGGCGATTACATAACGGCTTCTGAGTCTAAACATCATTGGCTCCACGAAGGTTTTGCTACATATTATGCTTTATTAGCTGAAAAGGAAATTTTTGGGGGTGATTATTTTGAAGCCAAGATATACCAAAATGCGCAAAACATAATTACAGCAAGTAAGCATGATACTATTCCGATACTCAATGGAAAAGCAAGTTCGTTGAGTTTTTATAAGAAAGGTGCTTGGGTTTTGTATAATTTAAATCGAAAAATAGGGAAAGAAGCCTTTGATAAAGCTGTAAAAAATTATTTAAAAAAATATGCTTTTAAAATAGTAGAAACTAGTGATTTTATACAAGAAATAAATACAGTAACTCAAACGGATAATCAACTGTTTTTTGATAATTGGCTTAACAAAACCGCTATTCCAAAGGATAATTTAAGTAATTCGGCATATAATAAACAGCAAATACTTGTAGCAAAAATTGCACATGATTACAGCAAATCAAAAGCACTTTTTATGCAATATTTGGCAGACAAAACAATACATAGTAGCATTAAAATACAATTATTAGAAAATCTATTTGCATTAAAACCGAAACTGGATAAGGGACTTATAGCATTGATTTTAAAATCATCCAGTATTCCGTTACACAAGGTACTTTTAGGTAAATTGGCTAAAATTTCTAGTGACCAATTAGCATTGCTAGAGAAATTATTAAATGACAAATCTTATCAAGTGCAAGAAGATGCCTTAGTTATGCTTTGGATAAATAACCCAACAGGAAATAATAAGTATTTAGAAAAACTAAAAAACACCATTGGTTTTAATAACTACAATATCAAAACGCTTTGGTACTTTTTAGCAATAATAGACACGGATTATAAGCCCGAAAAAACAAGTGAATTTTTAGATAAACTTACCTATTTAACAGGAGAAAAATACCGATTTACGATACGACAAAATGCTTTTGATTATCTGCATCAATTGCATTATTACTCGCCTACATTTTATAGCAATCTTGCTGCTGGTGCTAGGCATTTTAATTGGCGATTTGCTTCCTATTCGCGTAAACTTTTAAAAGAAATTACGACTATACCAAGATATCAAAAAGAATTACAGCAATTTTTGCCTATGCTTAATGAAAAAGATAGGCTTTACTTGCAAACATTTATCAAATAAAATACTATTTTTGTAGCAAACTAAAAATAATGAAAGCATTAGTCATATCTGGAGGAGGAAGTAAAGGCGCATTTGCGGGTGGTGTAGCACAATATTTAATGCAAGAAGAAGGTCGTGATTACGATATTTTTTTAGGAACTTCTACAGGAAGCCTACTCGCTCCTCACCTAGCTCTCAAAGAGTTTGACAGACTTTATGAAAATTATGCTAATGTAAACCAACGTACTATTTTTAGTGTAAATCCTTTTATCAAGAAAAAAAGAGGAAATAGAGAATTTATTGGTATTAATCACTTTAACGTATTATGGCAATTTCTTAAAGGAAAACGCACTTTTGGAGAGAGTAAAAACCTAAGAAAACTCATCAAAAGAACTTTTACAAGAGCAGATTTTAATCTCTTACGCCAATCTCCTAAAAAAGTAGCCGTTGCGGTATCTAATTTATCACTTAACCAAACAGAAATGAAAGATTTAAGTAATTATACTTATGATGAATTTTGTGATTGGGTATGGATTTCATGTAACTACGTTCCGTTTATGAGTTTGGTAGTAAAAAATGAATGCGAGTATGCTGATGGCGGTTTATCTTGTTCTATTCCTATAAAAGAAGCTATAAATATGGGTGCTACAGAAATAGATGCTATAATACTTGAAACGGAAAAAGATGTTACCAAACGCACGCCAGGAAAAAACCCTTTTTCGCTGATGATGAGTCTTTATGATTATGTGCTTGACCAAATGGAACATAATGATGTGCTAATAGGTAAACTCGCTGCTGAAAACAAACATGTAAAACTCAACTTATTCTACACGCCTACAAAACTAACTGATAATTCTTTGATTTTTAATAAGGTGCAAATGAAACAATGGTGGCACGATGGCTTTAGTTACGCCAAAGAAAAATG
>CAYPAK010000059.1:0-6652 GCA_964408665.1 uncultured Flavobacteriaceae bacterium
CGAACTAGTTTCATCCCTATATGATATCCTTTTGCTGTTGCTTTTTTATGTAATGCTTTTAGATAATCTAATCTGTCCCAACGGTAAAGCTGTAAGGTATTAAAAACAATAGCTTGCTTCTTATTATAGCGTTCCATCATTTGTTCTATTAAATCATCTGCAGCATTTTGCATCCAACTTTCTTCTGCGTCTATAAGTACAGGGATTTTGTATTCATAAGATTTTTTACAAATAGTATCATAACGATTAATTACACGATTCCACTCGGCGTTTTCTTCTTGATTTAACGCTTCTTTATTGCCTACTTTTTCATAGAGGGCAAGACGCCCAAATCCTGTAGGTTTGAAAACAGTAAATGGTATTGCTTGTTTTTCTTTGGAAAATTCAAGAAGTTTCAATCCCATAGCTAGTGCTGTATCAAACTGTGCTTCATCTTCTTTTCCTTCTACTGAATAGTCCAATACGCTATGTACATTTTTAGTGTACATTTTATCAATTACAGGCAAGGCATCCTCAGCGGTTGTTCCTCCGCAAAAATGGTCAAATACGGATGCTCGTATTAATGACTCTACAGGAAGGTGTGCTTTTAAAGCGAAATTGGTTACGGCTGTTCCTATACGAACTAACGGTTCATTCTGTATCATTTTAAATAAAAAATAAGCGCGTTCTAATTCGGAATCTGACTTTAAAGAAAAAGCCACTTTTGTATCTTGAAAAATGGAATTCATACTATAATAAATTTGTAAAACAAAGATACATAATAAGGAGTTTTTATTCTAATTATTTTGCCGTATTTTGCAGCAAATAAATTAGCATAATAATGAAGACTATCCAAGCCAAAGATTACCAAGTTGTATTTCAAGAAGCTGGTTATGAAAAACTAGCAGCATTAATTAATAAAAATGCTTACAGCACCTTGTATTTACTTACAGATACTAATACAAATACGAATTGCACCGCACATTTCTTGGCTAATCTTCCTGTAAAAAACACTATTGAAATTATTGAAATAGCAGCAGGAGAGGAGCATAAGAACATAAATACTAGCGTGTCACTTTGGGAAACTTTTGTGGCTTTAGGTACTGATAGAAAATCATTACTTATTAACCTTGGTGGTGGAGTGCTTACAGATATTGGTGGTTTTGTAGCTACCACGTTTATGCGTGGTTTTGATTTTGTTCATGTACCTACAAGTCTTTTGGCAATGGTAGATGCCTCGGTAGGCGGTAAAAATGGTGTAGATTTAGGAGGCTTAAAAAATCAAATAGGTACTATTAATAATCCTAAATTGGTATTGATTGATACTACATTTTTAAATACGTTGCGAGCTAAAGAAATGCGTAATGGTTTGGCAGAAATGCTAAAACATGGGCTTATTGCAGATGCTGATTATTTTAAGAAATTAACCAATCTTAGTGATTTTACTTTAGCAGATTTAGACGCATTAATATATCGTTCTATCGAAATAAAAAATAATATAGTGCTTAGTGATCCTTTTGAAAGAGGAGAACGCAAAAAACTTAATTTTGGGCACACTTTGGGACATGCTATTGAAACGCAATCTTTTGATACTGCTAATCCGCTTTCTCATGGTGAAGCAGTTATTATAGGTAGTATAATGGCTTTGTATTTATCTACTAAAGTATTAGAATTTGATATAGCACTTGCAAAAACTATTAAAACTACTTTGCTAAAAACATACGGAAAAGTGAACTTTGATAAAAATCAAATAACGGAAATATTTACACTTTTAAAACACGATAAAAAGAATGTAAATGGTCAAGTGAATTTTGTGCTATTGAATAATATAGGAAAAGCTTCTATAAATCATCATATTGATAATGAGTCATTAGTAGAAGCTTTTGAATTTTATAAGTCTTAAAAAGATAGTTTATTTACCGTTTTCTTTTAAGGCATCTTTTACAGAAATATGCTTTCCATCTTTATAAGCAACAAGATAAGCATCTTTTATCTTTAAATACTTTCGTACATTAAGTTTAAAAGCGGTTGCTTCTTTATAAGTTTTAAAGTTCCCAATAGAATAGGTATCTAAGTTTCCTTGAAACATTTTAAAATTAGAGAATTCTCCAGAATTAAGTTTTACTCCATTTTTCTTTAAAGAACCAATACCTACGCTATATACGTAGCCTTTAAAAGGATTTTCTCCAGAAAAAGTTTGTGCGGTATTACTACTAGGATTTTTGTCCATAGTATCATAAGCAGTAGCTTTAGTTTTTAAGCTAGCTAAAGCATCTTTTGAAATGGCAACTAAATCTTGTTTCTCTAAATAACTATTTACACTGTCATCAGATATTTCTACTGTTGTTGTAGCTGTAGTAGACTCACTGTTGTCAGAATTTACAGTTGAGTTGTCATCAGCAGTAGTTTCACCAAATTGAAGATCCATCATTTCATATTTGAATGCAGTTTCAGTAAGTGTGTCTAAAGAATCTTGTGGTATTGCAGCAAGACCTTGTTCTTCAAGATATTTGTTAGCCTGAACTTCAATTTCTTGTGGAGTTAGTTCTGCAACGGTTTCTTTGGTGCTTTGCTTCATAGCATAGCCTATTGCTCCCAATAGGCCTAAGGCGAATAAAATACTAGTAATTTGAAACATTTTTACTTTTCGCTTAGTGTCTTCTAATTCAAAGTTTTTCTTACGAAATCGTGTTTCAATCTTATTGCGTTCTTCTATTTCACTTTCTATTTGCTTGTGTAAGTAAACTAAATCTTGTTCTTCTATAAATGGCATATCGTTGTTCTTTTAATACTTTTATTTTGTAAAATTAAGGAAATTTTGGGAATTGTTTGAAGTTTGGCTCTCTTTTTTCTAAAAAAGCATTTTTTCCTTCTTGTGCTTCTTGCATAAGATAGAACATAAGTGTTGCATCTCCAGCAAGTTGCATTAATCCATGCTGCCCATCTAATTCGGCGTTTAAAGAGCGTTTTATCATGCGTAAAGCCATAGGAGAGCGTTTTTGCATAATTTTACACCATGCTACTGTTGTGTCTTCTAGTTCTGCTAATGGTACAACTTTGTTTACCATGCCCATTTCTTCTGCTTCTTTAGCAGTATATTGTTGGCAAAGAAACCATATTTCTCGTACTTTCTTTTGTCCTACCATTCGTGCAAGATATGAAGATCCAAAACCGCCATCAAAACTACCTACTTTTGGTCCTGTTTGTCCAAATTTAGCATTTTCTGAAGCAATGGTCAAATCACAAACTACATGTAAAACGTGTCCGCCGCCAATAGCATAACCATTTACCATAGCAATTACAGGCTTAGGTATTTCACGTATTTTTTTATGTAAATCTAATACATTTAGCCTTGGCACACCATCTTTACCAATGTAGCCACCTACACCTTTTACATTTTGGTCACCTCCAGCACAAAATGCTTTGTCGCCAACTCCTGTAAGTATTATAACGTCTATATCTTGTCGCTCACGGCAAATATCCATTGCGTCTAACATCTCGTTATTTGTTTCTGGACGAAATGCATTATATACTTCGGGTCTATTAATTGTTATTTTTGCTATTCCTTCAAAGATTTCAAATTTAATATCTTCATAATCTTTTATGGATTTCCAATCTCTACTCATTTTTTTGTTTTTAATAATTCAAATATACTAAAAAAAATTAGATTAAATGCACGCCTTTTTCATCTATATTAATAATACGTTGGCGGTATAATAAACCGATTGATTTTTTAAATGTTTTTTTGCTCATACCCAACACATCCTTTATAATTTCGGGATTAGATTTATCGGTTAGGGCTAGAAAATTATCGTTTTCTTTGAGTACATCGAGTATTTTTTGAGCTTGTACATCTACATTAGCATAACCTGGTTGTTGTAAGGTAACATCTATACGTGCATCTTCACGAATTTTTTTTACATAACCATAGATTTTATCTCCAATTTCTAAGTCTTCATAAACTTCATTATCATAAAGTAATCCTCTATATTTATTATTTACAACAACGGCAAAACCAATGTCAGTCTTGTTATAAATCATTAGTTTTACTTTGTCAAACTTCTCAATATCATCAACCTTTTCTGCAAAAAATTTATTTAATCGAGTAGAACCAACCAAGCGTTGTGATATATTATCTAGGTAAACATGTGTTACATAATAATTACCTTGATACATTTCTTGCACTTGCTGTTTAAATGGAACTAAAATATCTTTTTCAAGCCCGATGTCCACAAAAGCACCGTATTGTGTTAGTTGTTTACATTCTAAAAAATCAAATTCTCCAGCGATACAATATGGTTCAATGGTTGTAGCAATTATTCTACCGCCACTATCACGATATACAAACACTTCTATTTCGTCATCTAAAGCCATACCTTCAGGAACATATTTCGTGGGCAATAAAATATCATTACCTACTTCATCACCTAAAAAATAGCCTACAGATGTCCCTCTTAGCACCTTTAAAACATTATATTGTCCTAATATTGCTCCACCTTCTATTAGTTTTGTTCTCGCTTCTCTTTTCTCTTGTTCTTCCATCATTTATAGCTTTTTGAAATAATCTTTTAAAATTATAGCATTCAATTCTTTTGGGGTTTGTATCTCTAGTAATTTGGGTTTGTTACTTGGTTTGTAAAACGCTGCAAAGATAGGCTTTAATTCTGATAAATCACTTGCTAAATAATAATCAAAATGATACATTGAGGCAAATTCTTTAGCATTTCGCTGTTGTTTGGTTTCAAAGTATGTTTCTAGTTCTTCTGTACTGCTAGGTCCAGGGATGTATCTAAAGATTCCTCCACCACTATTATTCATTAAAACTATTCTAAAATTAGCTTTAATACTGTCGTTCCAAAAGGCATTACTATCATAGAAAAAACTGATATCTCCTGTAAGTAATATCACAGGTTTTTCTTGAACTATCGCTGCGCCAACTGCTGTAGAGCTAGAGCCATCAATTCCGCTTGTACCTCGGTTGCAAAACACCGTAATATTTTCGTTTAAATCAAATAATTGTGTGTAGCGTATTGCCGAGCTATTGGCTACTTGAAGTTGACTGTTTTTTGGTAAATTAGCTAAAACTGTTTCGTATGATTTTAAATCTGAAAAAGCTGTTTTTGAAAGTATTTCGCGATGTTTTGCTTTTCGTGTTTCTTTAATAGTTAAAAAATAATTTTGATAATTACTATTCGTGTTATTAGTAATTAAAAAGAAGAATTGGCTAAAAAATAAATCGCTAGATAATTTAAAATGTTGCGATAAACATTCGTAGGTGTTTGGCGGATTGTCAAATGGACTTACATGCCAATGTTCTTTGGGTTTGTACTTTCTTAAAAACTGTTTTATACGCTTAGAAACAACCATTCCGCCTAATGTAAGTAGTATTTCGGGCTGTAATTCTTTAAATAATGCATCATCAAATGGTGTGATTAATTGGTCAATACTATTTATAAATTTAGTGTTATAAACATTGGAAGTCGTTTCCGTAAGTATTAAAACCGAAGGGTCTTTTGCAAGATGATTTAGCTGTATTTGTAATAGTTCATTAGGATAATTAACACCAACAAGAACCATTTTTCGTTTAGCCTTGTCCCATTTTTCTGCAAAGGGCTCTAAAAAATCAACAGCTAATGGTTTTTCATTTAAAAGACTGTCTTTTTGTTCTTTTTTTGATGCTTTAATATCCCAGTTTTTAACAGCTATAGTTTCATATAACGGTTCATCAAAAGGAATATTAATATGTACTGCGCCTTTTTTATCTCTAGCAGTTTGTATAGCTTGGTCTATTAAATGTACATTTGTTAAATCTTCTCTTAGATTAGCATTAAATAAACTGTGATTAACAAATACATTTTCTTGGCGTATGGTCTGCCCATCGCCTTGGTCTATCCATTTTTTTGGTCTATCGGCGCTAAGTATAATCAAAGGAATGTGACTGTAAAAAGCCTCAGCAATAGCAGGGTAGTAGTTGAGTAATGCCGAGCCAGAAGTGCAAAGTAAAGCTACGGGTTCTTGTAGTTGTTGTGCCATTCCTAATGCTACAAAGGCAGCACTTCGTTCATCTACAATAACATGTTTTTCAAAAAAAGGTATTTGCCCAAAACCAATAATTAACGGTGCGTTTCTAGAACCTGGAGAAATAACAATATGTTTTATATTGTTACTTAAACACGATTTTAAAACTGCTTGTGCTAGTTTGTTTTTGGGTAAATTCAATGTTTATTAAATTTAAGTATTACAATACACTTTTAATTGCAGTTACCATTTTCTCAGCACGTTCTTTTACTTCTTCTTCGCTCCAAGAAAGTTTGATAAGACAAGAAATATTTCTACCGATTACATCATCAGATTGTTCAAATTTTGCAGTTTTAAGATATGCTAAGCCTTCTTGTACTTCTTTAGGTAAAGCACCTAATGTTTTTTGCCCTACAAAATGTTCCCAAGCTCTAATGTAATGCCAGCTATTGTCATAATAATGCCAGTTAGCATCTACACCATGTTCTTTAAAAGCCGAAACTGTTTTTCTAGCTAATGCTAGTGTTGGCATAAAGAATGACAAAAATGTTGCAGAATCTCCAGCTTCGTCTGGAAGTACTCTAAAACGTACTTCTGGGATGGTAGCTAGTGCGTCTTTTAGTATTTTTTTGTTCTTCTTCTGAATGGTTAAAAA
>CAYPAK010000059.1:6752-8656 GCA_964408665.1 uncultured Flavobacteriaceae bacterium
TGGTAGCTAGTGCGTCTTTTAGTATTTTTTTGTTCTTCTTCTGAATGGTTAAAAACTCTTCAGTACGTTTTATTTGTGCTAAACCTACAGCAGCATTAAGCTCCGAGATACGGTAGTTATATCCTATAAATGGATGCTCTTCTGCACCTCTATCATTTCCTAAATGGGTATGACCGTGATCTGAAAAGTGATCTGCAAAAGTAGCCAACTCAGGACTGTTAGTAACCACTGCACCGCCTTCGCCACAAGTAATTGTTTTTACATAATCAAAAGAAAAACATCCAATATCGCCTATTGTGCCAAGTGCTTTGCCTTGGTATGTTCCTGCAAAAGCTTGACAAGCATCTTCTAATAAAAAGATATTATGTTTTTCGGCTAATGCTTTTAAGGCGGTCAAATCTGCCATTGCACCGCACATATGCACAGGCATTATCACTTTAGTTTTTGGAGTTATAGCTGCTTCTACTGCTTTTGGATCTAAAGTCAATGTCTCATCTATATCTACTAAAACGGGAGTTGCTCCTGCAGTAAGAATACTCTCAAAGCTAGCAACAAAGGTAAAAGTAGGCATAATTACTTCGTCTCCTGCGCCAACGCCCAAAGCCGCTAAAGCTACATTTAGAGCAGCAGTCCCACTACTTACAAGTTGCGCATGGTTTACGTCTAATAAAGTTTCAAGCTCTTCTTCCATAGCTTTAGCTTTCCATACGTTATTACGCATGCCGTCAAAGCCATAACGCATTAAAACACCTGTTTCTAATACTTCATTTACTTCTTTGCGTTCCGCATCTCCAAATAGTTCAAATCCTGGCATAATTTTGTTTTTAATCTTTATTTTTTAATAATTTAGTAAGCAATAAAACGCTTAAAGTACAAATGTACCAAAAGCGTTTGGAATTATATACTATTTTTTAAAAATTACTTTTTGTATTCGCGTATCATTTTGTCAAAAAAGCGGAAATAATAATCATAATCCATATAATATCCGTGCATTGTTGCCTTTTTTTGTCCTTTGTGATTAAGTGCTAAGAGGTAATAAAATTTTTCTTCTTTATTATACTTTTTAAGTAATTTCTTATTGTATTTAAGCTGCTTTTTACTGATGATATCTATAGCTCTTGGGATATCTACTTTTACTAAAACTAAATTTGCTGCGTAATAAGTAAATCGTTCTGTTGTAAATACATTTTCTTCTAATGCTTTGCAAGGCGCACACCAATCTGAACCTGTAAATAACAATAAAATAGGTTTGTGTTCTTTTTTTGATATTTTTTTAGCTTCTTCTAAATTGGTAAGCCATTTTACCGCTGTTTCTTGACCAAAAGAGGTTAAAGTAAGTACTAGGGCAATTGTAGTTATGATTTTTTTCATGATAAGAATCTATTATAGTAATAACTAAGCAACAAATATGCCAAAATGATTTTACAATTCCAAAATTAATTTATCTAACGGTTTTCGTACTTTTTTTCGACTTGAATTTTCATCATCATCCGCGCGATATCCTACAGGAAGAAGTAATACCGCTTCTAGATTTTTAGCTGATAAATCGAGTAACTCATCATATTTTGCTGGAGAAAAACCTTCCATAGGGCAAGCGTCTATAGCTTCAATGGCGCAAACGGTCATTAAATTCCCTAAAGTAATATAAGCTTGATTTAATGCAAATTGTCGTAATTCTTCAGGTGATTTATCAGCAAAATTTTCTGTTAAATAATTTTTAAAAGGAGCTAATATTTCGGCTTTAGTACCTCTAACTTGCATTTCTAAATTAAAATGTTCTTCAATAAGCGTACTTTTATAGTCTTTTTCTATAGCTATAATTAATAAATGTGAAGCATCGGCAACTTGTCGTTGGTTAAATGATGCTGAAACTAATTGTTCTTGTAGCGTTTTATTTTGAATTA
>CAYPAK010000060.1:0-2022 GCA_964408665.1 uncultured Flavobacteriaceae bacterium
TTCCAAAAATAAGTATCAAAATCTTGCACTTGGTTGTCTTTTACAGGAATACCTTCTTGTTCTAATAGCTTTTGCATTAAATTTATCCCTTGAAAGTGTATTTTGCCACTTAACATACCGATGCGGTTTACCACACGATGTGCAGGAACGCTATCATCATTTTTTGATGCATTCATAGCCCATCCTACCATCCTTGCAGAACGAGGGGCACCTAAATAAGTTGCTATGGCGCCATAACTGGTTACTTTTCCTTTAGGAATTTGCCTTGCTACTATATAAACACGTTCAAAAAAATTGGCATTACTGCTACTCATAAATTAGCGTGTTAGCTTTTTGTATTTTATACGTTTAGGCATTAAATCACCACCAAGTCGTTTCTTTTTGTTTTCTTCGTAATCAGAAAATGAGCCTTCAAAGAAATAGACTTGACTGTCGCCTTCAAAAGCAAGAATATGTGTACAAATTCTATCTAAAAACCATCTATCATGCGATATTACTACTGCACAACCTGCAAAATTATCAAGACCCTCTTCTAAGGCACGAAGCGTGTTTACATCAAGGTCATTGGTAGGTTCATCTAGTAATAAAACATTTCCTTCTTCACGAAGTGTCATAGCAAGGTGTAAGCGGTTTCGCTCCCCTCCTGAAAGGGTGCTTACTTTTTTGTTTTGTTCTGAGCCACTAAAATTAAATCTGCTTAGGTATGCTCTAGAATTAACCATGCGCCCGCCCATCATAATCATATCTTGCTCATCCGAAAAGTTTTGCCAAATACTCTTCTCAGGGTCTATATTGCTATGGCTTTGGTCCACGTAAGCAATTTTGGCTGTTTCTCCTACTTTAAATGCGCCACTATCTGGTTTTTCTTCGCCCATTATCATTCTAAAAATAGTGGTTTTACCAGCTCCATTAGGCCCTATAATTCCTACAATTCCGTTAGGAGGGAGACAGAAGTTTAAATCATCATAAAGTAATTTGTCACCAAAGGCTTTACTTACTTTCTCTGCATCTATTACATTACTTCCTAGACGTGGGCCATTAGGAATGTAGATTTCTAGTTTTTCGTCTAATTGTTTTTGGTCTTGACTTAGTAATTTGTCATAATTGTTTAAACGTGCTTTAGATTTTGCATGTCTTCCTTTTGGTGCCATACGAACCCATTCTAACTCGCGTTCTAAGTTTTTACGGCGTTTGGAAGCTGTTTTTTCTTCTTGAGCCATACGTTTTGACTTTTGGTCTAACCAAGAGGAATAGTTTCCTTTCCAAGGGATGCCTTCGCCACGGTCTAGCTCGAGTATCCATCCTGCTACATTGTCTAGGAAATAACGGTCATGCGTTACGGCAATTACCGTTCCTTTATATTGTTGTAAGTGATGTTCTAGCCAATGCACCGATTCCGCATCGAGGTGATTGGTAGGTTCATCGAGTAATAAAACATCGGGTTGTTGTAGTAGTAATCTACAAAGTGCTACACGTCTTCGCTCTCCTCCCGATAAATTTTTTATTGGTGTGTCTCCTTCTGGAGTACGGAGAGCATCCATAGCTATTTCTAACTTGGTATCAAGTTCCCAAGCGTCTAAAGCGTCTATTTTGTCTTGTAATGCTGCTTGACGGTTCATAAGTTCTTCCATCTTATCAGGATTAGAATATACTTCTTCAAGACCAAACATGTCATTTATCTTATTGTATTCTTCAAGCACAGCAACGGTTTCTGCTGCCCCTTCTTTTACAATGTCTAATACGGTTTTGTCATCGTCAAGTTTAGGTTCTTGCGATAGGTATCCTACTGAATATTCATTAGAAAAAACAACATCTCCTTGGTAGTTTTCGTCCAATCCTGCTATGATTTTCATTAAAGTAGATTTTCCTGAACCGTTAAGTCCTAGAATTCCTATTTTGGCACCATAGAAAAAGCTAAGGTGTATATTTTTAAGTACTGGTGAATTTGCTCCTGGGTACGTCTTGCTTACGCGAGACATCGAAAATATTATTTTTTTATCGTCTGACATTGTTTTTTATTTT
>CAYPAK010000060.1:2122-5226 GCA_964408665.1 uncultured Flavobacteriaceae bacterium
TTAATTATCCGCTATACCATTTACATATTTTTTAATAACAGCTAATGTTTTTGCAGTTTCAAATCCTTTAAAACCATTAATGTCATTATAGCTTATATGTTTGTTGTAGTAAGTTAAATATTGACTAGCAAGTGGTAAGTATGACCAATGCCATTTTTCTTCGTTATAGCCTGTTCTGCCACTAGATTTATTGGTGTAAACTTGCTTAAAGCCAAAACGCGCTCCATTTTTTTGTAGCCATTGGTATGTTTTGAGTCCTTGCCCTTTTTCAAAATAGCTATTCTCTAATTTGTTAAGGTCTATATCTGTTCCCCAATGATGTCTTGATGTGCAGGGCATTGAGCTGAATTCAAGAATTTTGCTAGCACGTTTTTCAGGGCTAAGTGCTGCTAGTTTTGCCCATTTCTTTTCCCAAATCGCTTTTTGATGATAAAAAGAACGTGTGCCTGAAATAATAACTAAATGTATATTGTCCTTTTTTGCTGCTTGATACATTTTGTCAAATGCTTTAGCTGTTTCTTGACGTAAATAAATAGTTTTAGCACTGTATTTTTTAGGCATTTTCACAAAATTTTTATCCTTGGTATAAGATAATTTACCAAGCACTAATGCTTTGCTTAATGCTGTATTGTTTAGTTTAAAAAAATCACGTTTTATAGCATCTGCTACACGAAAAGCATTAGCATAAATAGTCCAAGTATAAGTAACACTTCCACCAGTTGGCATAAAACTTCCATCTGAAACATATAGGTTTTTTACCTCGTGTGCTTTGCAGTTTTTGTCTAAAACACTAGTTTTTGGGTTGTTTCCAAAGCGGCATCCTCCTGCTTGCAGGTTTGTAGGCGGACTGTTATTTACCGATGAAGAAATATGTTTTGCGCCAAGTTTCTCTAACACAGTAACAGCTTTTTCGGTAAGTACTTCACCTATTTTTATATTGTGTTGGTGTCCATCAATATGAATTTTCGCTACAGGATCTCCCCATTTATCTTTTACTTTTTCATCCAATGAAACATAACAATTATCATTGGGTAACCAATCTACAAAAACTTCAAAATTAATTTTTCGTAAATCATTGAAATAATGTTTTAGCTGGTTTTGTAATTTTTCGCCATAAATTAACTCATCATTAGTATCCCATTTTTGATGTAACGATTTTATTATCGGATTAGCATGCTCAAACAAAAAATCAATGGTTCCGCCTTTTACGGTTTTATTACCTAAATTTAGTTCATAAAAATCGTGTAAAGTTCTGTTTACAAACACACCGGGTTTTTGTAATTGTTTTGCAATATCAGCTTCAAAATCATTATAATAAAGCAGTCCTCCACCAGTTCCACCTGCCGAAAAAACCAAATTTTTGCCTACTTGATTGTTGTTGTTTGCTAGTCCATTGGGAAAGTCTTTATTTTTACTCATTAATAGTAAGCGTGCTGTTTCTACTGCTTGCGCTGCAACTACAAATAGCTTAGCATTTACAGCTTGTTTTTGCATTTTTGCATCATAATAATGTGCTTTTATGATTTTTTGGTTTCCATCAGTCTCTAGATGATACACCTTTGCATTGGTTATAATGGTGCAGTTTCCTGTTTTTAAAGCATCGTGAATTAATGCTACTCTTGACGAACCTTTAGCATTAGAAGAGCAGCCATAAGAGCCACAATAATTAGAATAGTAACAAGCGTTTCTATCGTCTTTTGCTTTGGAGATAATAGCTCTTGGTATAGGAAGCATTTGGTAATTTACTTCTTGTGCTGCTTTATCTAATAATGATGAAACTATGTTTTCTGCTAGCGGTGGATAAGGAAAATCCTTGCTACTTCGTGGTTCTTGGTGTTTGTGGTTTACTACTTTGCCTGAAATACCAACTACTTGTTCTACTTTAGTATAATATGGTTCTAGTTCATCGTAAGAAATAGGCCAATCTACAATGTTGGCACCGCTAATGTCTCCGTAACTAGTTTTAAGTTGAAAATCTTTAGGTTTTAGACGATTAAAATAACCACTCATAAAATTAGATGATCCGCCTACGCAGTTTCCATTCCAGAAATCACTACCTTTTTCTTCGGTAGAATAGCTTGTTATGGTATTATCATCATTAGTATAAGTAATTACATGTTTTTCGTCTTTGAGGTTTGGCGTATAAACGCTTCGTCTTGCGGATACAAGCTCGTCTTTGCTAAAATCTTTAGTGCGAAACCAAGGGCCTTTTTCGAGTACAAGAACTTGAAGTCCTGCTTTGCTGAGTTCGTAGATAATAGGTCCTGCGCCAGCACCACTACCAACTATGCAAACATCATATTTTTTGTTCTTACTCATAGTTGATTTATATTACTGATGATTTCTGTATGTTCTTTTTTTGCTAATAATTTTTTATAGGTATTTGCACTATTAGGTCTAGGTGTTCCTGCTTGATGATTTAGCCATTTCCAACCAATTTGTTTACTGTTTACATTGTAAATTGGGTCTAATAATAAGGATTCAAATGTGCAATCTAGCATGTAGGATAACCAACTTTTTCCCCATTTTTCTTTTAGGATAGTATCAAAAAGTTGCTTTTTTTCTGTTGAAGCTAATGTGCTAAAATCTTTTTTAAATAATTCTTGAGCAGTTTCTTCAGTCCAAATTAGCCCTTGTTTTAGATAGTCTTTATCTTCTTTATTGTAGTTTTTATCTTCAAGAATACTTATGAAATGTGATAAGGTATTTAATGTGTTTGTGTTTAAATTCTTATCAATGTTAAATAATTGTGCAAAAATATATTGTGCAATAGCGAGTTGCTTATAGCTAATGCTATGTTGTTTAATAGTTGCTAATTTATCTTCGGGAGAGGAACATGAGTTTAATGCACTAGGAATAGTGATAATAATTCCTGCTGCTACAAGTTGCTGTATGAATGTTCTTCTTGATTTCATAGTAAGTTAATTCTGTTACAAATATAAAAAAAACTGTCTAGGAATGAACCAAGACAGCTTTTATATTGTTTTAAAAAACGACTGCAATTATTTTGTTGCTTTCTCCGCTTTTTTAGCTTTCATATCAGCACATTTTCCAGCACAAGATCTAGCAGTTCCAGCACAAGATTCAGCATTTTTTCCTTTACA
>CAYPAK010000060.1:5326-6740 GCA_964408665.1 uncultured Flavobacteriaceae bacterium
GTTTGTTTTGCTTTGTTGTCATTGTTATTAGCGAAACTCATTAGTGTAAAAACTCCTAATGCTAATACTGCTACTAATAAGCTGATTTTCTTTGCGTTAAATTTCATAATTTCTCTTTTTTAATTAATTAAAGTTGTTTATTTATATCACCTTAGTCAAGATATTTGATAAGACCTTACAAGAATACTGCATTTTTTTTTATTAGCAATACAATTTAGTAAAAATTAACAAAATTTTAAAATAAATTACGTTTTAATAATCCAATTATTTTAGATACCTTTGTATATTAGAACAAAAATAATTTTTAAATGAAATTTATAGTATCAAGTTCCGAGTTGTTAAAGCAACTTCAAATTCTTATAGGTGTTATTAATAGTAATAATACATTACCTATATTAGATAATTTTTTATTCGAAATAAATAATAATACACTCCGTGTGGTAGCATCTGACCTAGAAACTACGATGAGTGCTAGCATTACAATAGAGTCTGAGAGCGAAGGTGCTGTAGCTATTCCTGCTAAATTACTAGTAGATATGCTTAAAACTTTTCCAGAACAACCACTTACTTTTATCTTTGGAGATAATAACACTGTAGAAATTAGTTCAAATCACGGGCAATATACACTAGCTTACGTCTCAGGCGAAGATTTTAGACAGCCAGCAGAACTAGAAGACCCAAAGTCAATTACTTTTTCGGGTGATATTTTAGCAACAGCAGTTACCAAAACGCTTTTCGCTACAGGAAATGATGAAATGCGCCCTGTAATGACAGGAGTATTATTCCATTTTAGCCCAGAAGGGTTGATATTTGTAGCTACCGATGCACACAAACTGGTAAAATACCAACGTACCGATGTGTCTAGCGAAGATGAAGCGGAATTTATAATGCCTAAAAAACCATTGCAATTACTTAAAAACGTAGTGAGTGCTAGTGATGTAACGATTGCTTATAATGAGTCTAATGCTAAATTTACTTTTGATAATTTCAGTTTAGTTTGTAGATTAGTAGATGGTACATATCCAAATTATAGTGCCGTTATTCCTAAAGAAAATCCAAATGTGCTTGTGGTAGATAGAACAGCATTGCTTGTTTCTGCGCGTAGAGCATCTATATTTTCTAATAAAACAACGCACCAAGTACGTTTTGATATTGCAGGTTCAGAACTACAAATATCAGCAGAAGATGTAGATTATTCTAATAAAGCTGTAGAACGTCTTACGTGTAATTATGCAGGTGATGATATTAAAATAGGGTTTAACGCTCGCTTTTTAATAGAGATGCTAAATATTCTTAATGCTACCGAAGTACAATTAGAAATGTCTTTGCCAAGTAGAGCAGGAATCCTATCGCCAGTAGATGGTTTAGAAGATGGAGAATCGGTTATTATGCTTGTAATGCCAGTAATGCTTAA
>CAYPAK010000060.1:6840-8567 GCA_964408665.1 uncultured Flavobacteriaceae bacterium
TTTTTGGTGGTTTTTTTATGCATTTTTTCTTATATTGCAGCAAATAATTATCTTATGAAATATCTTTTTAGAATTAGCATAGTAGTATTATTCGTTATTAGTTGTAAAACTACACCGAAACATAAACAAGGTTTAGTGACCAATAAGGCTATGGTGGTTTCTGCCAATCCATTAGCAAGCCAAGTAGGCGCTGACATAATGAAGCAAGGAGGAAATGCGATAGACGCTATGGTAGCCACGCATTTTGCATTAGCAGTTGTTTATCCGCAGGCAGGAAATATAGGTGGAGGTGGTTTTATGGTCTATCGTGATAAAAACGGAAAATCTACCGCTTTAGATTTTCGTGAAAAAGCACCATTATCTGCTCATAGAGATATGTATTTAGATTCTTTAGGTAATGTTATTCCAGATAAAAGTAGCGTTGGTATTTTTTCTGTGGGTGTCCCTGGTTCTGTAGCAGGAATGATAGCGGCGCATAAAAAATATGGGAAACTGCCATTTAAAACATTAATTACTCCAGCTATAAAATTGGCTAAAGGTTATAAATTAACCCAAAAAGATGCTAACCTGTTTAATGAATTTCGTGTACGTTTTGAAGATAACAATCGCTTTGAAACCATATATCAAAGTAAACTTAATTGGCAAAAAGGGGATGAAATAAAAAATCCTGAGCTAGTAGCTGTTTTAGAGCGTATAGCTAATCAAGGCGAAAAGGGATTTTACGAAGGCGAAACAGCACAACTACTTGTAGCAGAAATGCAAGCACACAACGGTATAATGACTTTAGAAGATTTAAAAAAATACAAAGCTGTTTGGCGTAATCCCGTAAGTTTTGATTATAAAGATTTGCATATAACCTCAATGTCTCCACCGTCAAGTGGTGGTATTACCTTAGCAGAGATTATGAAAATGGTAGCAAAACAGCCATTGAAAAAATATGGTTTTCAGTCTATAGAAGCAATACAAACATTAGTAGAAGCAGAGCGTAGAGCGTATGCCGATAGAGCAGAATATTTAGGCGACCCTGATTTTGTCAAAATACCTATGGATAAACTGCTTTCTGAAGATTATTTGACTAAACGAATGCAAGATTTTAGCTTAGATAAAGCATCTTCGTCTGAAGTGATAGGTGCAGGCTTAGGAAAATTGCCTCACGAAAGTATGGAAACAACGCACTATTCTATAGTAGATGCCGAGGGGAATGCCGTGTCAGTTACTACAACGCTTAATAGCTATTTTGGTTCTAAAGTGATGGTAAAAGGCGCTGGGTTTTTCTTAAATAATGAAATGGATGATTTCAGTGCTAAGCCAGGAGTACCTAACCTTTACGGGCTTGTGGGTAATGAAGCAAATAGTATAGCGCCAGAAAAACGGATGCTTAGTTCTATGACACCAACTATTGTTGCTAAAAACGGAAAGCTATTTATGGTAGTAGGAACACCAGGCGGTTCAACTATTATTACTTCGGTTTTGCAAACCATTCTTAATGTGCGTGAATATGGCATGACTATGCAAGAAGCAGTAGATGCACCACGATTTCACCACCAGTGGTTACCAGATGTTATTAAAGTAGAACCAAAGGCTTTTTCTCCAGAATTAATACAACAATTAGAAGCAAAGGGCTACAAAGTAGATAATACGAATGCTCCTGTAATTGGTAAAGTTGATGCTGTTTTAGTTTTACCTAATGGAAAACTAGAAGCAGGAGCAGACAGTAGAGGTGATGA
>CAYPAK010000061.1:0-1724 GCA_964408665.1 uncultured Flavobacteriaceae bacterium
ATATATTTACCCAATTCACGAACTATAGTTCCTGCATTAAGGTTTTTACTTGTTACCAATTCTTTAGATACATAAGCACTTAATGTTGCTTTAGCCTCATCACGTTTTGCTACAACCATATAAAGATTACTAACCTCCTGTCCTATTTGATATAATAAATCTTTGATAGCTGCGGTATCCAAATCAAGCTCTATGGCTAGAAACTGCACATCATTAATGGTTTCTAACTGTTTTATCAAATCACCTTTTAAGTTCTTTGCTTTATCTTTAGTAAGCTTTTCTACTTGTTTTTTTAGCAAGATTAACTCTTCTTGCATTTTAAGTATTGCTTTTTTAGGATCTTTAGCATTATTTAGCATACTTTTTATAGCATGATAGTCACGGTTATTATCTTTGTAGTAAGTAGCACAAGCATCATTGGTTATTGCTTCTATTCTTCGTACTCCAGCAGCAACTGCACTTTCGGTACGAATTTTAAATTGCCATATCTCCGAAGTATTTTTTACATGTGTTCCTCCACAAAGTTCTTTAGACTGTCCAAATTCAATCATACGAACGGCATCACCATATTTTTCACCAAAAAATGCTAATGCTCCTTTTTCTATGGCATTATCATAAGGAATGCTTCGGTGTTCTTCTAAAGGAATGCTCTCGCGAATACGTGCATTGACAAAATTTTCTACCTCGCGCAATTCATCATTAGTCATTTTAGCAAAGTGTGAGAAGTCAAAACGCAAATAACCTGAATGTACTGCAGAACCTTTTTGTGCTACATGTTCCCCCAAAATAGTACGCAAAGCTTGATGCAATAAATGTGTAGCCGAATGATTACAAGCAGAACGGTGTCGCTGTTTTACATCTACAACTGCTTTAAATGTTTGATTTAAATCTTTAGGTAATGTTTTACTAAAATGTATAATTAAATTATTTTCTTTTTTAGTATCTATTATATAAGTCAACCCTGCACCTACAGTTTCTAGGTAACCTTTGTCTCCTACTTGCCCTCCTCCTTCTGGATAAAAAGGCGTCATATTAAAGACTAACTGATACATTTCTCCATCTTTTTTGGAGGTTACTTTTCGATATCTTGTGATACGCACATTTGCTTCAAGTAAGTCATAACCTACGAATTCCTCCTCTTCATCTTCTTGTAAAATCACCCAATCTTCGGTAGCTATCTGTGCTGCTGCACGAGAACGATCTTTTTGTGCTTGCATTGCCGTTTTAAATTCTTCTTCATTTAGCGTCATGCCTTTTTCACGAAGTATCAATGCCGTTAAATCTATAGGAAATCCATAAGTATCAAAAAGTTCAAAGGCTTTTTTACCTGAAACTTCTTTTCCTGTAGTATTTGCTATTATTCTATCTAATAAAACTAAACCTTGATCTAATGTTCTTAAAAAAGAGTTTTCTTCTTCACGAATTACATTTTCTATTAATTGACGTTGTTTTTTCAATTCAGGAAAGGCATCTCCCATTTGATTGGTTAAAGTTGCTGCAATTCTGAATATAAAAGGTTCTTTTACATCTAAAAAGGTAAATCCATAACGTACAGCACGTCTTAATATTCTGCGTATTACATAACCTGCGCCTGTATTAGATGGTAATTGTCCATCAGAAATGGCAAATGCAATAGCGCGTATATGATCGGCAATAACACGTATTGCTATATCTATTTCTTCGTTTTTGCCATACGTATTATCTGTAATAGTTTCTATCTCACG
>CAYPAK010000061.1:1824-4159 GCA_964408665.1 uncultured Flavobacteriaceae bacterium
TCGCCCATTTCCCAAAAGTTATCTTTTTTGTTCCCCATAAGAATTCTATCTTCAGGAACAAATGCCTTCCATAGGTCATAAGCTTCTGAATCTAATGCCAAATTATCTGCATCATCACTTCCTTCAAAAACGGTTACATAGAGTTTATCTTTGTCTATTTGCATTTCTTCGGTAAGGAACTCCCAAGCCCAAGCGATAGCTTCTTTCTTAAAATAATCACCAAAACTCCAGTTTCCTAGCATTTCAAACATGGTATGATGGTAGGTATCCATACCTACTTCTTCTAAATCATTATGTTTTCCTGAAACGCGTAAACATTTTTGTGTATCGGCAACTCGTTTTGATTTAGGTGTACCGTTTCCTAAGAAATATTCTTTGAATTGATTCATTCCTGCGTTAGTAAACATAAGCGTTGGGTCATCTTTGATAACCAGAGGGGCTGATGCTACAATTTCATGAGATTTCTGTTCAAAAAATGCTAAAAATGCTTTACGAATGTCTTGTGATTTCATTATTTTTTTATTCAATAGTTTAACAGCTAATGTTATATTTATTTTTTTATTAACTTTGCAGACAACTCTTTTCTTAAAAAAGTTGTTATTTTAATTAAATGCAAAAGTAAGATAATTTTTTATTATGTCTAAAGTAAAATACAAATACGATTCAGAAACACTAGCTTATGTTCCTATAGAAAGCAAAAAATCTAAGCAAGTTGTTTATGGTTTTTTATTTTTATTAGCATCCGCTTTAATGGGATTGCTTTGGCTATTTGTCTTTGGATTAATGGATGTACAAACACCAAATGTAAAAAAACTGAAACGAGAAAATGAGAATTTAACCTTAAATTACAAGCTGATTTCTAAACAACTAAAAGAATCTCAAGCAGTTTTAAATGATATAGAAAATAGAGATAATAATATTTACAGAACCTATTTTGACGCTAACCCTATTTCTATGACAAAGCGAAAATCAGGTTTTGGAGGTGTAAATCGCTATAAAAGTTTAGAAGGCTATACTAATTCTGATTTAATTATTGAAACTAGAAAAAAGATAGACCAATTTCGTAAAGAATTAGCCGTACAATCTACATCTTTTGACGAAATAGCACAATTAGCCAAAGAAAAAGAAAGTCTTTTAGCTCGTATTCCAGCTATACAACCTGTTAGAAACAAAGATTTAACACGTATAGCATCAGGTTGGGGATGGCGTAGTGACCCATTTACTAAAGCTAGAAAGTTTCATTATGGTATGGACTTTACTGCAAAAACAGGAACGCCTGTTTATGCCTCTGGTGATGGAATAGTGAAACGTGCCGACAACAATTCTTCGGGATACGGTAATCATGTGCGCATAGACCATGGTAATGGCTATGTAAGTTTATACGCGCACTTAAGCCGTTATAACGTACACAAAGGACAAAAAGTAAAACGTGGTGATATCGTTGGTTTTGTAGGAAGCACAGGACGTTCTACAGGGCCGCACTTGCATTACGAAATCTTTAAAGACGGCGAACGCATCAATCCTCTTAATTTCTATTATGGACACTTAACACCTGATGAATTTGAAGAAATGCGTAAAGCTGCCGAAGAGCAAAACACGTCTTTAGACTAAAAATTATGGAATTTAATTTACCAAAAAAACGCTATTACAGCATTGGAGAGCTTGCCAAAGCTTTTCAAGTAAATGCGTCACTAATTCGTTTTTGGGAAGGGGAATTTGACATTTTAAAACCTAAAAAAAATAATAAAGGCAATCGGCTTTTTACAACAAAAGATGTAGAAAATCTTAAGATTATTTATCGTTTGGTTAAAGAAAACGGCTATACACTTGAAGGTGCAAAAAAGAAACTTCGTGTAAAAAAGGAAACACTTATCACTAATAATGATGTAATTACTCGCTTAGAAAACATCAAACAAGAACTTGTGAAAATAAAAAAACAGCTCAATAATCCGCTGTAATTATTTAATTTAGCAAATTGTATATTTTTTTGTATCTTTACAAAACATAAATTTATCTAGAAATAAAAACAATAATTTAACATGAAAAAATTAATCGTACCAGTTATTATCTTAGGTTTAATCGCTTTTTGGCTTTTTAGCGCAGGAAAAGGATTTTACAATAAAGCTATTTTACTCAAAGAAGATGCTAGCGCACAATGGGGAAAAGTGGAAAGTGCTTACCAACGCCGTTCAGACCTTATTCCTAATCTTGTAGAGGTAGTAAAAGGCTATGCAAAACACGAAAAAGAAACTCTTGAAGCCGTAATAAAAGCAAGAGCTTCTGCTACGCAAACTAAAGTTGACGCAGGAAATCTTACTCCAGAAAAAATGGCACA
>CAYPAK010000061.1:4259-5486 GCA_964408665.1 uncultured Flavobacteriaceae bacterium
TATTTCAAGGCAGAAGAAGGTAGTGAGAAAGCACCAAAAGTAAAATTTTAAACAGCTAATGACTAAGTACATTTCATTTTTTACCAAAGCGGAAGAGCAAGAAATTGTACAAGCAATACGCAAGGCAGAACAAGAAACTTCTGCTGAAATACGTGTGCATTTAGAAGATGAAATGCATGCAGACAATGCGCAAGAGCGCGTTATAGAATTATTCTACAACTTAGCAATGGATAAAACAGCACAACAAAACGGTGTGCTGTTTTATTTTTCGTTAAAAGATAAGGTTTTTGCCATCTATGGCGATCGAGGTATTGATAGAAAAGTACCTAATGACTTCTGGTTAACTATAAAAGATGGTATAAGTAATTCTTTTAAACAACAAGATTATTTAAACGGGATAATTAATGGAATTAATCAAGTGGGAATTGCGCTAAAAAATCATTTCCCTTATGATAAAAATACAGACCAAAATGAATTATCTGACGAAATTTCTAAAAGCTAAATGAAAATAAGCACTAAATATTATCTTTTAATATTACTAAATCTTTTTAGTCTATTTACTTACGCTCAAGAAACTATTATTCCTGCAAAGCCAAGTCTAAAAGAGCAAACCGCCGTTTATGACTATGCAAACTTACTTTCAGACACAGAACGTAATGTTTTGACCGAAAAACTTTTAAAATATCACGACTCCACCTCTACACAAATCGTTATAGTAAGCATCACTTCATTAAAAGGTTATGATATTGCCGATATTGCTGTAAAATGGGCACATAGTTGGGGTATTGGTCAAGAAAAAGAAGATAACGGCTTGTTTATTCTTATTTCAAAAAACGACAGAAAAATAGATATCGAAACAGGATATGGTATAGAATATTTACTAACCGATGGACTTGCAAAACGTGTAATAGATCGTGTGATTGTACCTGAATTTAAAAAAGGAAGTTATTATAAAGGACTTGACAAAGGAACTGATGTAATTATAGATATACTAGCTGGAGAATATAAAAACAACAAACCTATAAATGATAGTAACACCAGTGATTTCCCTTGGGCTTTTGTTATCTTTATTATTATATGGATTATCATTATTATACTTGCTAAAAGCAATAAAAACAAGCCTAACAGTAATAACCGCAGAGGAGGACGCTCAATCTCCGATGACATTTTTAGAAGTATTATTTTTTCTAGTGGTGGTTCTTCTGGCGGATTTGGCGGCTCTTCTGG
>CAYPAK010000061.1:5586-8554 GCA_964408665.1 uncultured Flavobacteriaceae bacterium
GGAAGTTGGTAATTTACTTAATGAATCAAAATATTGAAACCAAAAAACACTTTAGCAGCATATTATAAACTCTCAACACTAGAAGCAGGTTGCGATGAGGCTGGTCGTGGTTGCCTTGCTGGCCCAGTAGTTGCCGCTGCAGTAATTTTACCTAAGAATTTTAACCATCCATTACTTAATGATTCTAAGCAATTATCTGAAAAAAAAAGAGAATTACTTAGACCTATCATAGAACAAGAAGCTGTTGCTTATGGCATAGGCATTGTATCGCATACTGAAATTGACGAAATCAACATTCTCAATGCTTCTATTCTTGCTATGCATCGTGCTTTAGATAAATTAACTACAAAACCTAAACACATCATTGTAGATGGTAATAAATTTAAACCCTACAAAAATATTTCTCACGATTGGATAATAAAAGGTGATGCCAAATATAAAAGTATAGCTGCAGCATCGGTACTTGCCAAAACCTACCGTGATGATATTATGCAAAAACTGCATCAAGAATACCCAAATTATGCTTGGAACAGCAACAAAGGCTATCCTACAAAAGCACATCGTGCAGCTTTAGTAAAATATGGCAGCACAAAACACCATCGGGAAAGCTTTAATTTAATACCTTTACAGTTAAAACTAGATTTATAATATGTTTCGTAAAATTTTTATAGTGTTTGTACTAAGTGTTAGTTTTTTTTCTTGTAAAGAAAAAACTACAAAAAAGACAGCTTTAACCGTACTTCACGCAGTACCTTTCAACACTAAATTTATTATACAAGTTAATGATAAAAATGCTTTTATAAAAAACAGTAAACAGCATGTAATGTCCTTATTGTTTAATAAAAAAATAGCTCAAAAAATACAAGAAAGTTTAGCTGCTAATGCTATACTAAATGATAGTGAAAAACTTATGATTGCCAGTGCTAGCGAAGGAGAAGCCGTATTAATAATTAACAAAAATACTCAACAAAAAAGAGATACTGTAAAATTAGCAATTAGCACCGAACGCGAGTATAACGGTATAACAATCAAGAAAATAAATCAATTAGAAAAACCGTATTATTTTGCACAATACAAAGCATTATTACTAGGAAGTTTCTCCAATATTCTTATAGAAAACACGATACGACAACTTGATGAAAAGACCAGTATTCTTAGTGATAGCACCTTTACAAAGTCCTACAAAAGTATTGATACTAATGCATTTGCCAATCTTTTAATAAATAACAACAAAAGTGATTTAGTACAACTCAATCCCTTTAGTTTTGACCAAACGACTTATTCTAATAGTGCTTTTACAGATTGGACTGCTTTGGATATAAGCAAAACAGTAAATCAACTATTACTCAATGGTATTAGCTTAGCAAAAGATAATGAAAAATATCTAAAAGCCTTTCAGGAACTACAAAGCGGTAAACATACAATTATCAATACAATACCTAGTAATTGCTCGCTATACAAAAGTATAACACTTACTGATTTTAAAACTTTTAAAAAACGACTAAACCTTGTTTCAGGAAAAAGCAATACCAAATTTACCGATAGCATACTTCCTATACTAAAAGAAGCTGCTGTTTTTGAATTTAATAAGCAACAACTGCTAGCGCTAAAAACAAGTAATACAGATAAATTAAAAACAATTTTATTAGCTAAAACCAATATTGAACAAGAAAAAAGCTATCACGAAACGGCTATTAACACCATAGCAGATAAAGGAATTTTTAAATCCTTTTTACATCCTTTTATTCAAGAGAACCAAGTGCATTATTATTTTGAAAAATCGCATGTTTTTTATTTTAGCAAAAGCGAAAAAGCACTAAAAGCATTGATTAATAATTTAGAAAACAATACGCTTTTAGTCCAAAATGAAACTATAAAAAATGCTATAAGCACTTCAAATGATGGCGGTTTATTATTAATTTATAAAAGCAACAAAAAACCGTATTCGCTTACTGCTAATAATTATAATTATGACGAACAGATTGCTTATAGCAACATCGTCATCCAAACTAATATAACTGTAAAAAACACTATAGAACAAGAAAATATTGCATTAGAAAAACCTCTAGAGAACAAACCACAGTTTTTTTATAATTTTAGAAAAAAAGAAAAACAATTAGTACTTAGTGATAAAAACCACATTACACTACTTGACCAGCATGGAAAAGTGCTTTGGCAAAAAGAAATAAATGGAGAAATACTTGGAGAAGTAAAAGAAATAGACATCTATAAAAACAAGAAAAAACAACTTTTATTTACTACAAAAAACACACTTTATTGCCTTGATATAAATGGTAATAATGTAGATGAATTTCCTATAACAATAAAAGGAATAACACAAGGCGTTGCACTTTTTGATTATGACAATACTAAAAATTATCGTATTGCGGTTTGCACTGGAAAAACACTTCAATTATATGATGTTAATGGTAAAAAGCTAAATGGATTTAACTACAAAGGAACAAGTAAAATTGCAAGTATTCCGCAACACTTTAGATCTTTTGATAAAGATTATATTGTCTTTAAAACCAATGATGGCAAAGTAAACATTCTCAATAGACGTGGCGAAATAAGAACACCTGTTAATGAAAAGTTTAAATTCAGCAAAAACCCATTATACTTTAGCGATAGATTTATCACTTTTACAGACAAAAAAGGTAGCAAAATACAAATCAATATTGCTTCTGGAAAAGTATCAAAACAAGCGCTTAACCTTTCTAAAAAGCACTTTCATTATAGTGACAAAAAGCACTTTATTACCTTTGATAAAAATATATTAAAAATTAATGCTAAAACTATCAATCTTCCTTTAGGAACATATCAAGATCCCGTAATCATAAATACTAAAAAGCAAGTTTTTATCGTTTTACTTAATAAAGAGGAACATAAGATATATACTTATACTAGTACAGGCAAAAAATTAGCAAATTTCCCTGTTTTTGGTAATCGTTTTATTACAGGAACAGCT
>CAYPAK010000062.1:0-8398 GCA_964408665.1 uncultured Flavobacteriaceae bacterium
AAGGTTGCAAATATGTTTTCGTTATTTACAGCCACTTCTTGTAGTGCTTTTAGTGTTTTTTCTTGCGTTTTTTTATTCAGCTTATGCACCGTTGCTACAGTTTTTAATTGAAATTGTTTTTCTGCTTCGGTAGCACGCACCACTTCTTTAGGTAAAACCGTAGGCGATCCTTTCTTGTTCAAGAAAGTATTTACACCTATAATCGGAAATTCGCCATTATGTTTTAAAGTCTCATAATACAAACTTTCTTCTTGTATTTTGGAGCGTTGATACATCGTTTCCATAGCACCAAGCACACCACCACGATCGGTTATTCTATCAAACTCCGTAAGGATAGCTTCTTCTACCAATTCGGTTAATTCCTCTATAATAAACGCACCTTGAATTGGGTTTTCATTCTTAGCCAAACCAAGTTCTTTGTTGATAATAAGCTGTATTGCCATAGCCCTACGAACTGACTCTTCGGTAGGTGTTGTTATCGCCTCATCATAGGCATTAGTGTGCAAAGAATTACAGTTATCATAAATAGCGTAAAGCGCTTGCAATGTGGTACGTATATCATTAAAATCTATTTCTTGAGCATGAAGGGAACGTCCAGAGGTTTGTATATGATATTTAAGCATTTGTGCTCTTGCATTTGCACCATATTTTTGTTTAAGTGCCTTAGCCCATATTTTACGAGCCACCCGTCCTATCACAGCATATTCTGCATCAATACCATTGGAAAAGAAAAAGGATAAATTAGGACCAAATTCATTAATATCCATACCTCTAGAAAGGTAATATTCTACATAGGTAAAACCATTAGCTAAGGTAAAAGCAAGTTGTGTTATCGGGTTTGCGCCTGCTTCGGCAATATGATATCCTGAGATAGAAACAGAATAAAAATTACGCACTCCATTAGTGATAAAATATTCTTGCACATCGCCCATAAGTCGCAGGGCAAATTCGGTTGAAAAAATACACGTATTCTGAGCCTGATCTTCTTTGAGAATATCGGCTTGTACCGTTCCCCTAACTTGCGTTAATGTTTTTGCTTTTATTTCGTTATAAACAGTTTCTGGTAACACTTCATCTCCTGTAATCCCTAGTAATAATAAGCCTAAACCATCATTCCCTTTTGGTAATTCACCATTATAATGCGGTCGTGTTAATCCGTTTTTATCATATTTTTGGGTTAATACTTTTTCTACTTTGGATTCTAATCCGTTTTCATGAATATATTTCTCGCAATTTTGGTCTATTGCGGCATTCATAAAGAAACCAAGTAACATTGGCGCAGGACCGTTTATAGTCATACTTACCGAAGTCATAGGATTAGACAAATCAAAGCCCGAATACAGTTTTTTAGCATCATCTAAGCAGCAAATAGAAACACCCGAATTTCCTATTTTCCCATAAATATCAGGGCGTTTATCAGGATCATTACCATAAAGTGTAACACTATCAAAAGCGGTAGAAAGTCGTTTTGCTGGCATACCTAAACTCACATAATGAAAACGTCTATTGGTTCGCTCAGGCCCTCCTTCTCCTGCAAACATACGCGTAGGATCTTCGCCTGTACGTTTAAAAGGATACAATCCTGCGGTATATGGAAATTTTCCTGGCACATTCTCTTGGAGTAACCATTGTAAAATATCGCCCCAAGCTTTATACTTTGGTAAGGATATTTTTGGTATTTCGTTTTGCGATAATGACGTGGTATGTGTTTTTATATTGATTTCTTTATCACGTACTTTAAACGTGTAAATAGCAGCTTTATATTTTTTGATTACTTCTTGCCATTGTTCTATTTGCTCCCAATTATGAGGATCTAAATCTTTTTTAATGGTTTTGAAGGTAGTTATTAACTGATTAATAAATGCTTTATTTTCATTATCTATTGCTTGTATTTTATTAAAATAAGCATCTAGTTCGGTTAAAGCATTTGGTTTTTTATCAGCAACCGTTGTAATGGTTTTATAAATAGCATACAGCTTTTGCGCAACTTCGTTTTGCTTTTTTACCCACAAATCATAAGCTCTATTGTTTTCTGCTATTTCCGAAAGATAACGCACACGTCTTGGTGGAATTACAAATATTTTTTCGGACATTTCATGCGAAATGCTATAATTAGAATTAAACGGAATAGCTGCTTTTTCGTCTATTTTATCTAACACGGCTTTATACAAACTATTCATGCCAGGATCATTAAACTGTGAAGCAATCGTTCCAAATATAGGCATTTCATCCATAGGAACATCCCACAGGTTATGATTGCGCATATACTGTTTTTTAACATCACGAAGTGCATCTAAAGCACCACGTTTATCAAATTTATTAATAGCTACGATATCAGCAAAATCAAGCATATCAATTTTTTCTAATTGAGTAGCCGCTCCAAATTCTGGTGTCATTACATACAGTGATGTATCAGAATGTTCTATAATTTCGGTATCGGACTGCCCAATTCCTGAGGTTTCTAATATAATTAAATCAAACTGAGCAGCTTTAAGCACGAGCAAGGCTTCATTTACATGTTTACTAAGCGCAAGATTACTTTGGCGAGTTGCCAGTGAGCGCATATACACGCGGTCACTATTGATAGCGTTCATGCGTATTCTATCTCCAAGCAAAGCGCCTCCTGTTTTCCTTTTGGAAGGATCTACAGAAACTATGGCTATTTTTTTAGTGTCAAATTCTAATAAAAAACGTCTCACCAATTCATCTACTAACGATGATTTACCTGCGCCACCAGTTCCTGTAATTCCAAGTATTGGTGTAGTAGATTTACTGGCTAATTGATGAATTTTCTCAAAAATAGCCTCATGTTTTGCTGGAAAATTTTCGGCACCACTAATTAAATGCGGAATTGCTTCATAAGGAATCCTCGTAGTTATTTCTTTTATTACCGTTTCGCCAACGGCAAAATCTGCTTGAGACACTAAGTCATTAATCATACCTTGCAAGCCCATTTTACGACCATCATCAGGATGATAGATACGTGTTATTCCGTAGGCTTGGAGTTCAGCTATCTCTTCAGGGAGTATTGTGCCGCCGCCACCTGCAAATATTTTTATTTGAGAAGCGCCACGTTCTTGCAATAAATCATACATATATTTGAGGTATTCTACATGACCTCCTTGATACGAAGTCATAGCGATAGCCTGCACATCTTCTTGTATTGCCGTGTTTACCACTTCATCCACGCTTCTATCGTGACCGAGATGTATCACTTCGCAACCTGTAGCTTGTATAATACGGCGCATAATATTAATAGCTGCATCGTGCCCATCAAATAGTGATGCTGCCGTTACGATACGTATTTTATGTTTTGGTTTATATGGTTTTATTACTTCCATTAGTCTATAAATTTTTGTTCTGCAATTTACAAAATTTCAGCTAGTTCTAATTCATAAAAAGAAAGAATTAAATCGTGTAAATCAAATTAATTTGTTATTTTTGTTTGAAACTAATCAAAAAACAGAAACATCATGAATGAAGAAACAACAAATGTAGGCGTAAAATGGGGCTTAATTTTAGGAGGTATCTTAGTTGCATATACTATTGTATTATATAGTATTGATATGTCACTAATGATTGGAGGTATTACGCAATACTTACCTATACTATTTGTTATAGCTATTGGATTTTTAGTAGCAAAATCCTATAAAGAAACTCATAAAGGTTTTGGTAGCTTTGGTGATATTTTCAAGCAATTACTAATTACTTTTGCCATAGGAGTAGCTATTTCGTTAACGGTAAAATTTGTTTTATTTAACTTTATAGATACGGATGCTGCTGACCAACTAATGGAATTAAGTATTGAAAAAGCAAGTGCAATGATGGAAAAAATGGGTATTGAAATGCCAGAAGAGGCTATGGAAGCTATGGAAGAAAAAAATCCATTTACACTAAGTAGCATTATCACTTCTTTTGCAACTGTTACCTTTGGAAACATCTTATTTGGTTTAATGATTGCTGGTATTACTAAAAAAGAAGAAAATACTTTTGAATAAAAGAATAGACATATCGGTAGTTATTCCGCTTCTCAATGAAGCAGAATCACTCCAAGAACTCAATGATTGGCTTGTACGCGTATTAGAAGCCAATCATTTTAGCTATGAAATACTGTACCTTGACGATGGAAGCACAGACAATTCTTGGCAAATCATTCAAAAAATGGCTAGCAAAAACAGTGCAGTAAAAGGCATACAGTTTAGACGTAACTATGGAAAATCACAAGCTTTACATGCAGGTTTTAAGCAAGTAGAAGGAGAGGTCATTATTACTATGGATGCTGATTTGCAAGACAGCCCAGATGAAATTCCTGCTTTATATAACAAAATAACAGCAGAACACTACGATTTAGTTTCTGGATGGAAAAAGAAACGTTACGATTCTAAAATACGTAAAAATATACCTTCAAAATTATTTAATTGGGCAGCTCGTAAAACATCAGGCGTACAGCTCAATGATTTTAACTGCGGACTGAAAGCATACAAAAAAGAAGTCATTAAAAATATAGATGTACACGGCGAAATGCATCGCTATATTCCTGTACTTGCTAAAAATGCTGGGTTTAGTAATATTGGAGAACAAGTTGTACAACATCAGGCACGAAAATACGGAGAAAGTAAGTTTGGTATGAGTCGTTTTATCAATGGTTTTTTAGACTTAATAACACTTTGGTTTATAAGTAAATTTGGAAAACGTCCTATGCACTTTTTTGGTGCTTTAGGAACACTTATGTTTTTCATTGGTTTCTTGGCAACGGTGACTATTGGAGCGATGAAACTATACAAACTCTATTACCATACACCTGCGGTTTTGATTACAAACAATCCGTTGTTTTATATAGCACTTACCACGATGCTAATGGGTGTTCAGTTTTTCTTAGCAGGATTTATAGGCGAACTCGTATTACGCAGCAAACGAGACGAAAAACGCTACGAAATAGCTGATACAATTACTCATTAAAACAATTAATGCCCACTAAAAGTGAGCATTAATTTGTTACGTTTGTTTTGTTTTGAATTTTATTTTTCAATAGGATATTTAGCGCTTTGCCACCCTATAAATCCTCCTAAAAGATTTACTACATCATAGCCTGCATCACTAAGTATTGCAGAAGCCTTAGCACTACGCCCTCCACTTCTACAATATACATATACTGTTTTTTTCTTATCTAAAGTCTTTGTAACCTGTTTAACAAAGTCTTTATTAAAAATATTGATATTTTTTGCATTTTTTATATGTCCTTGACTAAATTCATTAGGAGTACGCACATCAAGAATTTGCATATTATCATGAGAAACAGCTTCCATAAATGGTTCTGTTTTAAGATTACTATACGATTTTTGCTGTGCATTAACTGCTAGAAAAGTAACTAACATTAATGCTAATAAAATGATTTTTTTCATAATTGTTTATTTTTAATTTGTTCAAAAATAAAATAATTAATTTGTTTTTACATAAAACAATATGTTAAATCTATGTAACTAATGTAACATATCTTTACACACCTACTTTTTTCTTTAGTTTAAATAGCAAAAAAACAGCAAGTGCACCACTAGCAAATGATATTATCAAATTAACTAAAAATAATAGTAAATGAAAGCTATTACCTGCCATAATTGCTTTAACATTAAAACCTATTCTCCCGAAGGATTTAATAATAAAAACAGTTGCAAAAACACCTATAATGGTATTTCCAATAAAACCAAAACTATACTTTTTATAAAAAAAAGCAAACGTATATGCACCAAGTATTCCTATAGCAATACTAATTAAAGATAATAAGGTTTCTGTCATAATTATTTTTTTTTAATGCCCATAATCCATATTGTCTATTTTTCCACCTAATAATCTTTTTTGTATAATAAAATAGATCATAATAAGTGTAATACCTATAAGTCCCCAAACAGCACCAACCTGCAACCCATAAGTTGTTGCAGCGGTATTATAAATAGTTAACGATTCATTAACCGAGTTAGTAGAAGGTAATACAACAGGAAACATAGAAGCTAATGTTGAAGTTATTCCTCCTAAAATTATCAAGGTAGATAAAAAGAAAGCTGTACTTTCTTTTTTAAATTTTTTAACAAAAAACAAGCCAAAAACACTTCCGAAAAATAGTGTTGGAAAAATAAAAAGATAGGGTTTATCTAAAAAGTTTTTAAAAGGATTTGGGTTTATTATATGCCAAATTGCCAAAGAGAAAAAAGCTAAAATTAATAAAACTATATTTAGTTTAAAAACTACTATTTTCAATTTTTCATTAATAGAAGCATTTGTTTTTAAAATAACCCAATTAGCACCATGCATTGCTAGCGTAACTACTGAGATTAGACCAATAGTAAGCGTAAACCAATCAATCACTCCAGGGTTTTCTACAGTTGGACTAAAACTACTATTCCAAAGTGGTAAGAAAAAATAATATTTTTCGTAAGTTGATATGCCATTTACTACACCTCCAAGATTTACACCACGCGCTACATTACCAAGTGCTATACCAAAAAGTAAAGCTATAATTAAGCTAGATACTCCAAACGCTTTATCCCAAAAATCTTTCCACATTTGATATTTAAATTGACTTCTAAATTCTAGACCAATGGCTCTAAAAACAATCATCCATAAGACTATAACCAATGGCAAGTAAAAGCCACTAAATGCGGTAGCATAAAGCAAAGGAAAAGCAGCAAAAAGCATTCCTCCGCCAGCTACTAACCAAACCTCGTTAGAATCCCAAAAAAGACCAGCAGCTTTTGCAACTACTACTTTATCTTTTTCTTTCTTTGCAAAAAACAAATGTATTATTCCTGTTCCAAAATCGTAGCCGTCAAGAACAAAAAACACACCTAAAACTAGTACTACAAGTAAATACCAAAATATTTCCATAATTATTCTCTTTTATTTAATGTAATTGATGTTTAGGTCCTTGATGAATTATTTTTGCTACTAAAACTAAAAATAACAAGCCCAATAGTAAATATATCGCTACAAAACCTAATAAAGTAAACAGCGTATTACCAGACGAAACAGTTGGTGAAATACCATCTCTTGTTCTTAATAAATTATAAACTAAAAAAGGTTGTCTCCCTAACTCGGCAGTGTACCAACCTACAATATTGGCAATATAAGGAAAAGGTACTAAAAGCATTATAGTCCATAAAAGTGGTTTCATAGTATATAATTTTTTTTTCCATAACAAGAATGCAGCAAGCATCATTATTCCTATAAAAACAGTTCCTAAACCTACCATTATATGATACGAATAGTATAAAGCAGGGATATTGTCTGGTAAATTTTCTTTTTTAAACTCATTCATACCAAGTACTTTTTTATTCCAATCTTGATAGGTCAAAAAACTTAAAACACCAGGAACAGCTATTTTATTATCAATTTTCTTTTCTAGCATATTAGGCTGTCCCACTAGAACTATTTCAGCCCCTGCCTCTTCTGTTTCAAAGATTCCTTCCATAGCTGCAAAAGTTGCAGGTTGATGTTTTGCCACGTTTTTCGCATTCCAATCTCCTGTAGGAAAAGCAACTAATAGACTAGCTATTAAACCAAAACTCACTCCTGTTTTTAAAAACAATTTCCCAAATTCAACATTTTTTTCTCTTAAAATATAAAACGCCCCTATACTAGCCACAACAAAAGAGGAAGTAACTACCGCTGCCACTTGATTATGTAAAAATGCAGGGATTGTCCAAGTATTCCCAAAAACTAAATCTGAATAACTATCCAAAACAAATACACCATTTTCTAGCACTTTATAACCAACAGGATGCTGCATCCAAGCATTAGTAGCCAAAATAAGATAGCCACTAGCCCAAGATCCTAAAAATACTAAAAATGCCATTAAAAAATGAAGTCTTTTACTCATTAATTTCTCTCCAAAAAGAAACAATACTAAAAAAGATGATTCCAAAAAGAAAGAAAAAGTACCTTCCATAGCTAAAGTTTGCCCAATGATATTTCCTGTTAATCTTGAAAATTCAGCCCAGTTTGTTCCAAACTGAAACTCCATAGGAACACCTGTTACAATACCTATAGTAAAATTAATAGCAAAAATTTTCATAAAAAACTTTGCGGCATCATTAAATTCTTCTAAATCAGTTTTTATATAACGCCATTTAAAATATACAATAATAAGCGACAAACCCATAGTTAACTGTGGGAATATATAATGAAATGTGATAGTAAATGCAAACTGCAATCTATCATAAAATAACATGTCTTCCATATAAAAAATATTTTTTTAATTTTAAACAAAAATAGTCTAAAAAAACAAGGCAATATGTAACATTTATCACCTATTTAAAATCATTCTAAATAATACTTATTAGTATTTTAAAAATCCTTAAACAAAAAAAATCCTCAACTTATAAAAGTTGAGGATTTTAAAGAAAGG
>CAYPAK010000063.1:0-8339 GCA_964408665.1 uncultured Flavobacteriaceae bacterium
TTTTATTGACTAAATTGGTGAATTGTGTTCTGTCTGCAAACTCCACATCTTCTTCGGCAAAATCGAGTTCTAATTCAATTAAACTAGCAAAATTTAAGAGTTCTTGGCGTAAGGTTTGAATATCAGAAGCAAAACCTCCTCGCATTTGTTGCAGTGCAATTTGGTGTGATGTTTCGCTATCACTTGCAATTAAATCAGCTACAGCTTCAGCCTGACTTAAGTCCATTTTGCCATTGAGAAAGGCTCTAAGGGTAAATTCTCCAGCTTGTGCATTTCGTACACCGTTTTTTAAAAATAACTGAATAATTTCTTGCTGAATATATACCGAACCGTGACAATTAATCTCTATAACATCTTCACCAGTATAGGAATTGGGATTTTTAAATACAGAAACCAATACTTCATCAATTATCCTGTCATTATCTATAATATTTCCTAAATGGATACTGTGTGATTTGACCTTGTTTAAATCTTTATTCCCAAATTTAGATTTAAAATGCTGATTTGCTATTGTAATAGCGTCTTTTCCGCTAAGGCGAATAATAGCAATAGCGCCAACACCAGAAGCAGTTGCTAAGGCAATAATAGTATCATCAATATAGTAAGCCATTGTTTTTTAGTTTAGCATAAAACGCAAAGGTATGTTTTTTAAACAAGCTCCAATTCAAAAAGCTCCATAAAATGCGCTGCAAAAAGCTGATTAGCCAATAGTCTTTTGTAAGCTACGCTACCACGAATATCACCAATAGGACTTATTTCGTTTTGTAAAATGGTTTTTGCCTGTTCTAAAACGTCATTATTAATCGTTTTTCCTATTAAAAATATACTAGTTTCTTTTAAATATGTAGGAATTGCAGCAACACCTCCAATGCTAATTGTAGCTTTAGTAATTGTATTATTTTCTACATTAAATAAAGCCGCAGTATTTACACTTGCTATATCCAAATGGGTGCGTTTACTTACTTTTTCAAAATTAAAAAAACTATTTTCGCTTGGTAATTCAAAGCTAATATGTTGTATAATTTCTTCAGCTTGCAAATCAAACTGTTTATAGCCTTTGTAAAAATCGCATAAAGCTACTGTGCGAGAGTGTGCTGTTTTCTGGTTTTTAATATGTAATTTTGCATTCAAAGCAAGCAAAAATATAGTCATATCACCAATAGGAGAGGCGTTAACTATGTTTCCTGCTAATGTTGCCATATTGCGTATTTGCTCCGAAGAAACCAGTTTTAAATGCTTTTTTAATTTTGGGAAATAGTTATTAAATTCATTATTTTCTAATAAATCTGTTACAGTAGTTCCTGCACCTATTTTGCATTGTTGGTTTTCAAAAGTAATACCTTTGAGGTCTTGCTTATTATAAATCAAATGTACTTCTTCTTGAGCTAAAGCATCAGCATGACGCACATATAAATCGGTTCCTCCTGCCACAAGCTTTCCTTTTTTACTAGTATAAGCATTAGTAATAGCCGCTAGTTTTTTAGGAATACCATTAAAGTATTCAGGAATGAAACCTTGTGCAATAAGCGCTTCTTTATTCAATCCTTTTACTGATTTTGCAGTAGCATCAACAGCTTTTTCTATAGATTTATAACCTGTACAACGGCAAATATTACCACTAATAGCATTGCAACCACTTTCAGTATCTTTAGTGCTTTCTGATAGCGCAAATCCTGTAAGCGAAACCACAAATCCTGGTGTGCAAAAACCGCATTGTGTAGCAAAATTATCGTGCATAGCCTGTTGCTGTACCGTTAGTTTATCGTTTAGATTAGTTCCCTCTACCGTTACAATATGTTTTCCTTGTGCATTACCAAGTGGCGAAATACACGAAGTGACACTTTGGTACTTTACTGTTTTATCTTCTTGTAATGAGCCTACCAAAACCGTACAAGCACCACAATCTCCCTCACGGCAACCGATTTTTGTTCCTTTGAGCTGCGCATGTTCTCGAATGAAATCAAGAAGTGGTAAACCTGCGTTGGCATTGGTTTCTATTTGTTTATTATTTAATATAAATGTAATCATTAGTATTAACTTAATTAATTAGATTGATAATTATCTCTTAGTGTTCTGCGCATTACTTTATTAGATGCGGTACGTGGTAGTTTGTCTAGTAATACCACATCACTTACTTTAAATAATGGATTTACATTTTTACGGATTAGCTGTTGGCTTGTTTTTTTTAATTCATCAAGGGCTGTTTCTTGGTTAAGGACTACATAAAGTACTAATTGACTAGGTCCTCCACCTTTTGGTGTAACTGCAATTGCTGCTAATTCATTAATATAAGGTAATGTGCTTATAACCTCTTCTAGTTGAACAGCAGAAACTTTAATTCCGCCTAGGTTCATACTATCATCTACACGTCCTAAAGCTGCATAATAACCGTTGCTCAAGCGTTGCATTTGGTCGCCGTGACGGCGCAAAATTTGCCCTTTATAAGTTGGTGTGTCTTGATAATATACGTCATGATGATTTTTATTAAGCAAGCGATTTGATATACCGAGTATCGGCGGAATAAGGAATACTTCTCCTTTATCCGAAGGTTTGTTATTTTCATTTAGTAACACAAATTCACCTCCTAATGCTTGGCTAGAAAATGTACTAGCTACATTATCTTGCACTACCGTTGCAGTAACATAACCGCCACCTATTTCTGTTCCACCACAGTATTCTATCACAGGTTTATTTCCTGCTA
Organism: uncultured Flavobacteriaceae bacterium; assembly: GCA_964408665.1. Lineage (GTDB taxonomy): Bacteria > Bacteroidota > Bacteroidia > Flavobacteriales > Flavobacteriaceae > JALSVQ01. Next base: position 2,702 of record CAYPAK010000063.1, read on the forward strand.
AATCCATAAGATATTCCATTTCGCTAGGATTAGAAACTTCTCCTGTAGAGCTAAAACATTTTATAGCAGACCAATCAAAAGCTTCCATTGTTTTTTGTACTTTCCAATATTTTACAATACTTGGTATTACTCCAAGCATAGTTACTTTGGCTTCTTGTACAAACTCGCCAAATGCTGCTGTCATTGGTGCACCATAATAAAGTGCAATACTTGCCTTGTTAATAAGTGCTGCAAACACAAGCCAAGGCCCCATCATCCAACCGAGGTTTGTGGGCCAGCAAACAGTGTCGTCTTGGTGTATATCTTGATGATAATAGCCGTCAGAAGCACTTTTTATAGGTGTTATGTGCGTCCAAGGAATTGCTTTTGGTGCTCCTGTAGTTCCTGAAGAAAACAGTATGGTCATTACATCTTCTGGATTTTGTATTACGGTTTCAAAATGAGTATTTTCCACAAGAAAATCAGTCCAAAATAAATCATTTTTTCGGAGTGTTATAGCATCGTTTGTAACTTGAATAACTACTGTTTTTGGCGCATTAGCATCACATACTTTTTGATATAAAGGCAGTTTTTTTCCAGCACGAAGTAGCACATCTTGTGTAAAAACTAGTTTTGGTTTTCCTATATTTAATCGAACGGAAATTTCTTTAGGAGCAAAACTATCAGCAATGGTTATTACGGTTATTCCTGCTTTTATCGCTGCAAGATAAATAGCAACAGCTTCATAAGTCATAGCAGAATCTATAGCAATAGTGTCACCAACTTGCAAGCCTTGTTTGTAAAGGCTATTGGCAATTTTATTAACCGTATTTTGTAGTTCTTTTTGAGTAATTTTTTGCAGTTTTCCGCCTTCTTTTTGATATTTTAATACTATAGCATCAGCTTTGTTTTGAAAACAAGCATCTACAATATTAAAACGAGCGCCTTTAAGCCATTTTGCTTGAGTTACGCCTTGACTTAAATCTAAAAAAGCAGTTGCTTCTTTTTGAAATGGAATGCCTAATTTTTTAACAGTTTTTTGCCAAAAATCAACTTTATTGTCTACTGACCATTGCCAAAATTGCTTATAATCAGTTATATCAAGCTCTTGCATAAAAGCATTAATATTACTCGCTGCAATACTATTTTTAGTTGGTTTCCACTTCGCCATTTTTTATACTTTTTATTCGTGATAATCTATTTCAGAAATACGTAAAGTATTAACCATTCCTTTTGCTTTTACAGGCATTGCGGTAAGGTTAATAAGTTTATCTCCTAGATCTACAAAATCATGTTTACGTGCTATTTCGTTTAATTCTTCCACGGTTTTATCGGTAGATACTTGGTGGTTGTAGTAAAACGCACGAACACCCCAAAGCAAACTAAGCTGCGCTAGAAGTCGTCTGTTATTAGAGAATACTAAAATATTTGCTTTTGGTCGCCAAGCAGAAATTTGAAAGGCAGTATAACCACTTACCGTAAGTGTTGTTATGGCTTTTGCTTCTATTTCGTCTGCAATTAATGCCGCATGGAAACAAACAGATTTTGTAATAAAGCGTTTCGTACGGATATGTGGTGGCTTTTTAGGCACTTGAATCATATCAGAATGTTCTACTGATTTAATGATTTTGGTCATTTGTTTAATTACTTCTATAGGAAACTTCCCTACAGATGTTTCTCCTGAAAGCATCACAGCATCGGCACCATCCATAACGGAGTTTGCCACATCATTTACTTCTGCACGTGAAGGCACAGGAGCAGTCATCATAGTTTCCATCATTTGTGTGGCTATCACGATAGGAATACGTGCTTTTTTGGCAGCAAGTACGAGTTCTTTTTGAATAAGTGGCACTTGCTCCATAGGAATTTCTACACCTAAATCTCCACGAGCAACCATAAGTCCATCACAGTTAGCAATTATTTTTTTTATCTTTTTTAAGGCTTCAGGTTTTTCAATTTTGGCAATTACAGGTATTTTGCAATCCGAATTATTAGCTATTAATTCGTTAAGTTGTTTCAAATCTTTGCCATTACGCACAAAAGAAAGCGCCATCCAATCTACTTTTTGGCTAATAGCAAAAATGGCATCTTTTTTGTCTTTTTTGGTTAATGCAGGAAGTGATATTTTAGTATTAGGAAGGTTTACGCCTTTATTAGATTTTAGTTCTCCTCCAACTATTACTTTGGTTTTTACTTCGTCTATATTATTGGTTTCTAAAACTTGAAATTTTAATTTTCCATCATCAAGAAGAATATATTCACCTACTTTTACATCTTGTGGAAATTTAAGGTAGTTCATATACACACGCGAGGCATTTCCTAAGATATTTTCTGAGGTAAAAGTAATTTCATCTCCATTATGTACCACAATACCATCTTCCATTTTACCAACACGTAATTTAGGCCCTTGCAAATCAGCTAAAATAGCGGTGTGTTTGTTTAATTTTTTATTTAATGCACGTATGGTTTTTACTTGTCTTTCTACGATATCATAAGTAGCGTGAGAGAAATTAATTCGAAACACGTTTACACCTTCAGCAATGAGTTTTTCCATCATTTCTGGTGTGTCAACAGCAGGACCAAGTGTTGCTATTATTTTTGTTTTTTTATATTCTTTCATTTTAAAAAATTAAGCGTTTTATGTTTTTTATAATAGTTGTGTCTAGTATTTTAACTAATTCTACATTGTATATTTTTCGTATTCCTTTAGCTATTTCTTCCATTTCATCAGTAGTAATTCCGGTTATTTTTAATAAAAAATTACTTGTTTTTTCTTTTGGCAAAAGATAATCAATTCTAGAAGAATAAAAGGGCTCTGTTTGAAATAAATCAAAAGGATTTTTATCTAAGTGTAAACTTTTATAGGTATTGTGTATTAATGACCATGAAATATCTTTTTCTCCATCAAAATAATCAAAAGTAACAAATTGACTTTCAAAATCGTTTACTTTGGTAATTAGATTAACATCATTTCGTCTTAATTGTAATGCTAATTGTTGATTAATAACATACGCCAAACGAAACCCTTTCAAAGGAGTTTGTATGCCTAATAATAAGAAATCTATAGGTTCTGCTAGAGTTTCTAGTTTAAATTTTTTAAGACGTTTCGTTTTCATTTAGCCAAATATAATCGTTGGCTAAATTACAATTTTTTATGGAGTTCTATTTGGTCTTGAAGCACAAAATAAGCGCGCTTGGCAGCAAGTTCTTCTGCTTTTTTCTTAGAAGTACCTCTTCCTTTAGCAATAACAGTATCATCAGTGTAGAGTTTTACCCCAAAATGCTTCTTTTCTTCTTGCCAAGTATCATCAAAATAATCAAAATGATAATCAATTTTATTTTTTTGAAACCATTCTATAAGCAGACTTTTAAAACTGGTTATTTTTCCAGCGAGTTGTTCTATATCTACATAAGGTTTTAGTATTTTATTATGGATAAAGCGTTCACAAACATGATAGCCTTTATCTTCAAATACAGCACCTATAAATGCTTCAAAGGCATTACCGTGTATATTGTCTCCAAACTTTTCTTTTGGAATATTACTTTGTATAAATTGAATTAGGTTAAGTTTTTTTCCAATAGTATTAAGATTTTCTCTACTTACTATTTTAGACCGCATTTTGGTAAGTTCTCCTTCGTTGGCTAGCGGCAATTCTTTATACAGAAACTCAGCAATAATACTACCTAAAATAGCATCTCCAAGAAACTCTAAGCGCTCATAACTTATATATTTACCTGAAGTGCCTTTTTTGTGTAGGGAACTATGTGTAAAAGCTTCTTTATATATAGTAAGGTTGCTAGGTTTGAAACCTAATATTTTAGTCAATGAATTACTAAACACTTTATCTTCTTGAGATAGTGTGTGTAATATTTTGACAAGAAAATTCAAAAATTAATTACTTTGTGTATTTTTTAAAAAGTAAACATGCATTATGCCCTCCAAAACCAAAAGTATTACTCATAGCAACATTTACATCGCGTTTTTGAGCTTTATTTAAGGTTAAATTGAGTTTACTATCAATATTCTCATCAGGAGTTTCGTGATTGATAGTTGGCGGTACAATACCGTGTTTTATACTTAATATAGAGGCAATAGCTTCTATAGCTCCAGCGGCACCAAGAAGGTGTCCTGTCATAGATTTGGTAGAATTTACATTAATATTGTATGCGTGTTCTCCAAAAACAGCTTTTATAGCTTTAGTCTCTGCAAGATCTCCTAGTGGAGTAGAAGTACCATGAACATTTACAGCATCTACATCTTCAGGTTTTAAACCTGCGTCTTTGATACAATTATTCATCACTAGTATAGCTCCTGCTCCTTCAGGATGAGGTGCTGTAATATGATGTGCATCTGCAGACATACCGCCTCCACCTACTTCTGCGTAGATAGTAGCGCCACGTTTGATGGCATGTTCGTATTCTTCAAGTATTAACGCTCCAGCTCCTTCTCCTAATACAAAACCATCACGATTTTTATCAAAAGGTCTAGAGGCTGTTTTAGGATCATCATTACGGGTAGATAATGCTTTAAGTGCATTAAAACCGCCCATACCAGATTCATTTCCTGCTGCTTCTGATCCGCCAGTAACAAACATATCTGCATGTCCTAAACGAATATAATTAAAGGCATCAATAATGGCATTTGCCGATGATGCACAAGCAGAAACTGTTGCAAAATTAGGTCCTTGAAAACCATATTTTATAGAAATGTGTCCTGCTGCAATATCAGAAATCATTTTTGGGATAAAAAACGGATTGAAACGAGGAATACCATTTCCTGTAGCATAATCTACTATCTCGTTATGGTATGACTGTATGCCACCTACTCCTGAACCCCAAATTACACCTACTCGTGTTTTGTCTATGGTTTCTAAATCTATTTTAGCATCTTTGATTGCTTCTGCAGCGGCAACCAATGCATATTGTGCGTAAGGATCTAACTTACGCGATTCTTTTCTGTCTAAATGATCTTTGATATCAAAATTTTTCAATTCACAAGCGAACTTGGTTTTGAAATTTGTGGTATCAAAATAAGTAATAGGAGCAGCGCCACTGACACCATTAATCAATCCTTCCCAATATTCTGGGACGGTATTTCCTATCGGTGTCAGTGCACCTAAACCGGTAACTACTACGCGTTTTAACTCCATATTACTTTTCTTTTTTTACTAAGTACTACTTTTTAGCGTCTTCTATATATGAAATCGCTTGACCAACAGTACCAATGTTTTCTGCTTGATCATCTGGTATTTGAATATCAAATTCTTTTTCAAATTCCATGATAAGTTCTACAGTGTCTAAAGAATCTGCTCCTAAATCATTAGTGAAGCTAGCTTCTGTTAATACTTCGTTTTCATCAACGCCTAGTTTGTCTACGATAATCGCTTTTACTCTTGATGCAATGTCTGACATAATTATTTTGTTTTTAAAATTATTCGAGGGCAAATGTATAAAATTTTTTAATACCAAATACTTTTTGCTTTTCTATTTACGAAAATACATGTTTTTTTTTAATTATTAAGCACTTTTCCTCTTTTTATATTTACTAATGAATTACCTTGTGTAACTCAAACTTTGCAATACAACTAGCGTGCCAAGTTGAAAATTAACCATAAATATTTTTAAACCAGCACCTTACAAAAACATAAATACTAATTTT
>CAYPAK010000064.1:0-3623 GCA_964408665.1 uncultured Flavobacteriaceae bacterium
CTTCAATTATAAGCCGCAAATTTAACCATTTAAAATGGTTTGATAAAATTTGTTTAACTTTTTTATTATTGGATAGATTTAATTAGTATTGCCATTATATCGTCAAAATATCGCTCATACGTAAGAGCTCTTTGTTAATAGTATGTTCATTTTTTATGGCTTTTTCTAATGGAACCAATACTATTTTATTATTTTGAATACCAGTCATCACTCCTTTTTTTTCTTCCAAAAGTGTTTCTACTGCTTTTACACCCATACGGCTTGCCATTACTCTATCAAAGCAGCTTGGACTTCCGCCACGCTGCATATGCCCTAGCACTGACACTTTGGTTTCATATTCTGGTAAGTTGGTGTCAATATAATCGGCTAATTCAAATACATTTTTTCCTGTTTTATCACCTTCAGAAACTACAATAATACTTGAAGTTTTTCCTGCTTTTTTACTTCGTTTTAGCGATTTTAATAAAACATCTATTCCTATATTCTCTTCAGGTATCAAAATATCTTCTGCTCCTGCTCCTATTCCCGAATTTAATGCAATAAACCCTGAATCTCTCCCCATTACTTCTACAAAAAACAAGCGATTATGACTTGTTGCTGTGTCACGTATTTTATCAATAGCATGCACTACGGTGTTTAAGGCTGTATCATAACCAATGGTAAAATTAGTCCCAAAAATATCATTATCAATAGTCCCAGGAACGCCAATAACAGGGAAGTGATATTCCTCTTGAAATTTTACACCACCTGTAAACGTACCATCTCCACCTATTAATACCAAAGCATCAATTTCGGCTTCTTGTAATTTATCAAAAGCTTTTTTTCTACCTGCCACAGTTCTAAATTCATCAGAACGTGCAGATTTTAATATAGTACCTCCTCTACTAACAATATGACGCACACTACGCGCATCTAAATCAATAAAATCACCTTCTATCAAACCTTGATAACCTCTATATATCCCTATTGCTTTCACACTATAATAAGCACAAGTACGCACTACTGCTCGTATTGCAGCATTCATCCCAGGCGAATCTCCTCCTGAGGTTAATACGCCTATTTTTTGTATTTTTTTCTTCATCTAAATATTAATCTAATTACAAATATACAAAATAGTTAAAAAATATTGTGTACTTTTAGTGCTTTAAAAATTTAATACCTATTTATGATACTATCTACACTTGATTATGCTATTATAGCTTTATTCTTTATCATTTCACTAGCCATAGGAATAGTAGTTTCCAAACAGGCAGGAAAAAACAGTGAATCATTCTTTTTGTCAGGGCGTAATATGCCTTGGTGGCTTCTCGGGGTTTCTATGGTTGCTACTACGTTTGCGGCAGACACACCCGGATTAGTTACAGAGCTAGTTCGTAAAAATGGTGTAGCAGGAAACTGGGTTTGGTGGGCTATGTTGCTCACAGGAATGCTTACAGTATTCTTTTACGCTAAACTCTGGCGTAAATCTGGCGTAACTACAGATTTAGAATTTTATGAATTGCGTTATTCTGGAAAATCTGCTGGATTTTTAAGAGGATTTAGAGCCGTTTATCTTGGTGTATTTTTTAATGTGGTAACTATGGCAGGCGTGATACTTGCAGGGTCTAAAATAGCACATATTCTTTTAGGAATTTCACAGACTGAAACCGTGATTTACTCTTCTATAATAGTAGTTATTTATTCTTCTATGGGTGGCTTAAAAGGTGTATTAATTACTGATTTTGTTCAGTTTATTATTGCTATGACAGGCTCTGTATGGGCTACGTATTATATAATCAATATGCCTGAAATAAATGGATTAGCTAATTTATTAAGTCACGAAAATGTAGTAAATAAGCTCAACATATTACCTGATTTTAATGATAAAAGCGCTGTGATTACGTTATTAATAATTCCATTTGCAGTACAATGGTGGAGTACTTGGTATCCAGGAGCAGAACCTGGCGGTGGTGGATATATAGCGCAACGAATGCTTGCTGCCAAAGATGAAAAAAATGCTACTTGGGCAACATTATTTTTTAATTTTGCACATTATGCTTTAAGACCTTGGCCTTGGATATTAGTGGGACTAGCTTCACTAGTTGTTTTTCCTACTTTAGCGAGTATAAATGCACGTTTCCCTGATTTGGCTGTAGGAATGCAAGGTGAAGATGTGGCTTATGCAGCTATGATGACCTATCTTCCTGCAGGACTTATTGGTCTTGTACTCACATCATTAATTGCTGCTTTTATGAGTACTATTTCTACACAATTAAACTGGGGAAGTTCGTATATAGTAAATGATTTATACAGCCGTTTTGCCAAGCCTAATGCATCAGAAAAAGAAAAAGTATTAATAGGACGTATTGCTACGGTACTATTAATGATTTTTGCAGGTGTTTTCTCTTTCTATTTAAATTCTGCCAAAGATGTTTTTGATTTATTACTACAAATTGGCGCAGGAACAGGTTTATTATTTATTATGCGATGGTTTTGGTGGCGTATCAATCCGTATAGTGAGATTGCTGCTATGGCGATATCTTTTGTTATTGCGGTGCTTTTCTTTATTAATAAAAAACTAGCAACACCTTGGTTTGACATTACGGGCTATTGGCAGCTTATCATTGGCGTAGTGGTTACAACCATTGGCTGGATACTTGTTACTTTAATGACTCAAGAAACAGATAAAGAAACGATTAGCAAATTTGAAGCACTTGTGTTTGATAATGAAAGTAAGTTTCATAATATGGGGTATAAAATAGCTGCTTTTTTAGTAGGAACTATCGGTACATACAGTTTCCTTTTCGCTACAGGCTATTTTATATATAGTAAAACTACTTTAGCATTAGCACTAAGCGCTTTATCTGTAATTTGCATTGCTATTTTAGTGAAAATTTGGAAAAAAATAGTATAAACACAATTTTGGCACAATAGTTGCGTTTAAATAAATGAGTAAGTAGTTAATACTCATAATATAAATTTTGGTTAGTAGCAAAGCGTATCATCAAGATGATACGCTTTGTTTTTTTTTATGCATATTTTATTACATATCGACTCGCTATATTATCTAATTGAATCTACCCTTTAGAAAAAAATATTTATTTAATAGTTAATTATTAATTAATTTAATACTTTTGATTTTCATAAATAGCACATCACTTGAAAGATTTAATAAATAAATTATTTAAAAACCACTCCTTTATATATCGTATAATACTGTTTTTTTCTAGTATTGCGATAATTGTTTATCTATACCCAAAAGGCACACAATTTTCGTATGATATTCAGAAAGGAAAACCTTGGCTTTATAAAAATTACTACGCTCCTTTTGATTTTACCTTAGAAAAATCTAATGAAGAAATTCAGCAAGAAAAAGAAAGTTTATTAAATAACTTAGCGCCTATCTACAGCTTAGATAGCACTGTACAAAGTCAAGTTACTGAAAATTTTCTTCAAAATTTAGATAGTACTGACGTTTCTTATAGCAAACTAAAAAAACAAGGTCTAACTGTTATCCAAAAAATTTACGCTACTGGCTTTGCCTATGAATTACCCAAAACCAAAAGTATAACACGGAAAATTGGACAAAATGCTAGCGAAATAAATACTAATTTATTTTATGATAACAAAAAAGTTTTAGCACG
>CAYPAK010000064.1:3723-6756 GCA_964408665.1 uncultured Flavobacteriaceae bacterium
TCACGAAAATGGGGAAGTAAAACGCTTTACTGGATAATAGCAGGCTATAGTTTACTTGTGGGTTTAGCGCTGTTAATGCTTGTGTTGTTTGTACAGAAATATCGAGAAACTATTTTTAAAGACAATACACAAATGCTGTTTTTGTTTTTTAATATTGTTTCAATTATTGCATTAGCTACATATCTTATCCGTTTAGATATTAATCTTGTGTACCTTGCTCCTATCACTATAGTTCCTATCATTGTAAAAGCATTTTTTGACGCACGACTTGGACTTTTTACACATGTAATTACTGTACTTCTATTAGCTTTTATTGTACCGAATAGCTTTGAGTTTGTGTACTTACAAATCATAGCCGGAATGATTACCTTACTTACCGTTTCTGAGCTTTATAAACGAGCAAATTTATTTATCTCCGTAGGACAAATTGTATTGATTTATATTGTAGCCTACCTAGCATTTCGTGTAGTGCAAAGTGGTGGGATTGAGCAAATAAAAATTAATCATTTGGGTTATTTAATAGGCAATGGTTTATTAGTATGGTTACTCTCACAATTGCTTATTTATATTTACGAAAAAAGTTTTGGTTTGATTTCTGATATTTCTTTATTAGAATTATCAAACACTAATTCGCCATTATTAAAAGAACTAGCTGACAAAGCGCCTGGCACATTTCATCATTCACTTCAAGTGGCTAATCTTGCGGAAGCTGTCGCTAATGAAATTGGTGCTAATGCTATGCTAACGCGTGTTGGAGCATTATACCACGATATTGGAAAAATAAGGAAACCTACTTATTTTACCGAAAATCAAATGACAGGAGTAAACAAACATAATGAACTTAGCCCAAAGGAAAGTGCCAAAATAATCATAGGACATGTTATAGATGGTATTGCGCTTGCTAAAAGTAAGAATTTACCTGACCGTATTATTGATTTTATACGCACACATCACGGAACAACATCAGTTTATTATTTTTATAAAAAAGAATGCGAACTTTTAGGCGAAGAAAATGTGTCTATTGCAGATTTTCAATACCCTGGACCTATGCCATTTTCTAAAGAAACAGCGATACTAATGATGTGTGATTCTGTAGAAGCAGCATCAAAGAGTCTAAAAACACCAACTTCTACTTCTATAGATGCTTTTGTAGAAAAAATAATAGATGTACAAATGAGTAATGGTCAATTTTTAAATGCAAATATCACTTTTAAAGAGATTGAATTAATTAAAAAAGTATTGAAAAAGAAACTAAATAACATCTATCATTTAAGAATAGAATATCCTGATTAGAAGGGACAAACTCTTCAAGTAAAGCATTTAAAAAACATCAAGTGCTTTGTTGTAAGCCGTTTCAAAATGTAATGGATTTAATGAATTTGCTATTTTCTTTTCGGAGAAATAGGAAATCAGTTTTTCGGTAGGCATATTTCCTGTAAGTTCATCTTTTGCCATTGGGCAACCACCATAACCTTTTATAGCCGTATCAAACCTACGACAACCCGCTTGATAAGCAGCATCAACTTTCTCATACCAAGCAGCTGGCGTAGTATGAAAATGAGCTCCAAATTCTATTTGAGGATATAATGGTATTAAATGCTCAAATAACGCTTTAATATTAGCACCTGTTGAAATACCAATAGTATCAGAAAGTGATAATATTTTTACGCCCATATTGGCTAATATTTTAGTCCATTCAGCAACTATTTCTGGACTCCAAGGGTCTCCATACGGATTACCAAACCCCATAGAGAGATAGGTTACTACTTCTTTATTATGTGCGTTTGCTAGCTTTAATATTTCGCTAAGTGTTTCGAGAGATTCTTGTATTGTTTTTCCTGTATTTCGCATTTGAAAATTCTCTGAAATAGAAAATGGAAAACCTAAATAGTTAATTTCATTATATTGGCAAGCATCTTTTGCTCCTCTTACATTAGCAACAATTGCAAGTAGTTTACTTGTAGTATTCCTTAAATCTAATTTAGCTAAAACAGCTGCCGTATCACGCATTTGCGGAATTGCTCTAGGCGATACAAAACTACCAAAATCAATCGTATCAAAACCTACTTTGAGCAAAGCGTTAATATAGGAGGCCTTATCTTCGGTAGCAATAAAAGGTTTTATACCTTGCATAGCATCACGAGGACATTCTATTATTTTAAGTGGTTTTAGCATAATTTATTTATAATAATACAAAGATACCAATTCCTAGCAGAACTACAATTTGAAACCATTTTATAAACGTATCAAAGCTCCTATTATTAATATAATTAGTTAATCGCGCAGCCGAAAAAGCTACTAAACTAAAAATAATTAATGCTTGCAACATAAAAATAAAGCCTAATTTATAAGTTTCTAAAATCGTATTTTTAGTAGTATCTATAAATTTTGGAAAAAATGACAGAAAAAACAAGGTAACTTTTGGGTTGAGTATATTCATATAAAACCCTTGTTTTACTAAAGCTATGGATTCCTGTGATTTAATTGGCTCTTGTGTTTCATTCGCTATTGTTTTAGCAGTCTTTTTAAAGGTCATAAACGCTATATAAAAAAGATAAAAAGCACCTAGCCATTTAATAGCATTAAACAAAACAGGAGTAGCTTTTATCAGCGCTGAGAAACCAAAAGCAAGTAAAGACGTATGAATAATAATACCACTTACCAAGCCTAAACTTAAAAAAACACCTTTTTTAGCCCCATTTTTCAACGAAACACTTAGTACATATAGAATGTCAGGTCCCGGACTAAGTGTGAGTAATATTGCTGCTATGAGAAATGAAATATACATTAGGCTAAGATACTAAAAAAGGCTTTAGATTAAAACCTAAAGCCTTTATATTTTAAGATATAGCAAAACCTTTACGCTTTATCTGTAGCATCTTCAATAGCTGTATCGGCATCTGATGCAGTTTCTTCGGCTACAGCTGTAGTTCCTGCAACAGCATTTTTACCTTTTTCTAACACATCACCTGCTACATCTGTGGCTTTATCGGCTACTTCGCTTGCTACTTCTTTGGCTTTGTCAAAAGCATC
>CAYPAK010000064.1:6856-8324 GCA_964408665.1 uncultured Flavobacteriaceae bacterium
GCTACGTTTTCTATAACATCACCTACTTCTTCTGCTACTTTTTTACCTTTTTTGAATAAATTACTAAAAAATCCCATGTTCTTTTTTTGTTTAAGTTAATTATACTACAAAAGTACATTAAATTTAAAAAAAAATAGTGTTATCTGGTAAATAACATTTCTCTATACTTCACAAGCGGCCAAATTTCATCATCAACGAGCATTTCTAACATATCGCAATGGCTACGTATTTCCTCAAAATACGGTTTTACAGTATCACAGTAAGCCAATGCTTTTTGCGTAGCATCATCAATGCTATTTGCTTTTTTTCTAGCTTCAATCATTTGTTTTGTTTTTGTTTTTATTGCTGTAATATGATTTGAAATTTCTTTAATTAAGGTTAATTGTTCTTTGGCAATTTCTTTATACTCCGCTCCAAATATTTCTTTCAGACCAATAGCATTATTAATCAATTCACTTTGATATTTAACCGCAGTTGGCACTACATGATTTCGTGCTAAATCACCTAAGACACGCCCTTCAATCTGAATACGCATTGTATATTCTTCTATTTCTATTTCATAACGCGCTTTACTTTCTACGGCAGTCATAACGCCCATTTCTTCAAATAACTTGATACTTTTTGCAGCAATTTTTGCCTGCAATGCTAATGGTGTAGTTTTATTATTAGACAAACCACGTTTTTTAGCTTCTTCTTCCCAAGCTTTTCCGTAACCATTCCCTTCAAACAATATACGTTCTGATTTTTTAATATATTCACGTAATACATTAAATATAGCTTCATCTTTTTTCAGCCCTTTTGCTTTAATCAAAGCATCTACTTCTTGTTTAAACTCTTGTAATTGTTTTGCTACTATGGTATTTAAAACTGTCATAGGATTAGCACAATTTGCTTTAGAACCAACAGCTCTAAATTCAAATTTGTTTCCTGTAAATGCAAAAGGTGAAGTTCTATTTCTATCAGTATTATCTAATAAAACATCAGGTATTTTACCTACAACATTTAGTTTTAAATCTGTTTTTTCTTGTGGTGACAGTTTTCCTTTTGATACATTTTTAAGTTCATTTAGAACCGCAGTAAGTTGTGAACCTATAAAAACAGAAATAATTGCTGGAGGCGCTTCATTAGCACCAAGTCTGTGGTCATTGCTCGCACTTGCTATAGCCGAGCGGAGTAATTCTTCATTATCATTTACCGCTTTTATTGTATTGATAAAAAAGGTAAGAAACTGTAAGTTACTCATAGGTGTTTTTCCTGGACTAAGCAGGTTTACTCCTGTATTTGTAGCTAAACTCCAGTTATTATGTTTTCCAGAACCATTAATTCCTGCAAATGGCTTTTCGTGTAATAAAAGTTTAAAGTGATGACGTTTTGCTACTTTTTCCATTACGTCCATCAGTAGCGAATTATGGTCAACTGCAAGGTTTGTTTCTTCAAAAACAGGTGCTAGTTCAAACTGATTTGGAGC
>CAYPAK010000065.1:0-5161 GCA_964408665.1 uncultured Flavobacteriaceae bacterium
TACCTTGTCGTCTATTAGAATAGAAAGACTAAATAGAATATGTTGTTTTGAAAATTATACCATTACATAGCGATAAAATGCAAGCGCATAATAAACTACAAAAACTTTTAGAAAAACTAAAAGCTAATGATAGGGAAACACAAGCGTATGTTTTTGCTAAATATTCGCCAAAAATGCTAGGAACTTGTAGGCAATATGTACGAGATTTACAGCAGGCAGAAGAAGTAATGCTTGCCGCATTTTTAAAAGTTTTCACAAAGATAGACACTTATACCTCTAAGGGTAATTTTGAAGGATGGATGCGCCGAATAATGGTAAATGAATGTCTTTCGTTTCTTAGAAAGAAAAACCGCTTACACTTTGTAGATGATGATGCTTTTTTTGAAGCTATAGCAGATGAAACTGATGATAATGAGGAGCAGTTAAACATTGTGCAACGGCTTATAGATAAGCTAAGAAATGATTATAAAATAGTGTTTAACTTGTATGTAGTAGAAGAATATAAGCACCGTGAGATTGCTCAAATGCTTGGTATTACCGAAAATGCTTCTAAAATACGCTATAAAAGGGCTAAAGAACTGCTACAAGAACAGTATAATTTAGTACAAAATAAAACGCAAATAATTAGTTAAAAAAAATACTTATGAAAACTAATGACTTTATAAAAGAGAGTAAAAAAATATTGCAAAACAGCACTATTCAGCCGAGCGAACAGGCTTGGGAAAAGATGAATGCAATGTTAGACCAAGCTGCTAAAAAGAAAAAAAGAAAAAAACTGATTTTTTGGACTTATGCCGCAGCATTTGCAGGTTTACTATTTGGTTTGAGCGTATTATTTAAAAACGAAAAACCTTTAGATAATCATACAAATACTATTGTAATTCAGACTGCTGACACCATTAATGCTAATGATATTAAACAAAAATTGCTAGAAAAAAAGCAAGTAGAAGAAGAGTTGTTAGCTTCACAAAATGAAGAAGTGATGAACGAAGAAATTAGTAATAATACTAAAATTAGCAAAAAGAAAGAAAATCAAATTACAATTAAAAAAACACAGCAAGACTATGCTAAAACTAAAAAAGTTATTGTGATAATACCACAGATTAGAACTGTAAATAAATTAAATAATGAAGAAACAGTTCTTGCAGATGCAACAATAAAATCAGAAAAAAAATTAACAGAAAAACATAATGCTAAAAACAAAAAACCAATTTTTAACACTTCTGATGATGCCATAAGCGCATTGCTTGCTGATGCTTTGACTAAAGAGAATACTAGTAAAAAATATCAACTTCACGTTGCAGAGAACACCTTGCAAAAGACTGCTGCAACCAAAGGAGATATGACCGTAAATAAATTTTTAAAGAATATTGTTAAAGTAGGAGTCGACACTGCCGAAAACATTATTACCGCTAATGACAATTAAAATAAAACAATCATGAAAAATAAAATAATATACCTAACAGCAATACTATTTTTTGCTATAACAACAAGTTATGCTCAAGAACAAACCTTTGAAGAAAAAGCAAAACTACTTTCCGAACAGATAGATGCAGTAGTCGCTCAAGAGAAATCAGCCCTAAAAAAAACCATTTTAGACATAGAAACTAGATATAATGATGACGAAATCACTTATGAAGATGCCAAAGCATTAAAAGATGAAGCGACAACGGCTACAGCAAAAAAAATAAAAACGAAAGTAACGGCTATAGAAGATCAAATACACGATTTAGTGCAACACCGATTAGATGAGAATATTGCCAAGCAAGATAGTATTAATAAAACGACAAATTATATTCTTACTTTAGGTGAAGACGGATTAAAAATTAGAAAAACGAAAGAAAAAAAGAACAAACGCACGCATTCTTATAATGTTATGGCCTTTGGGTTTAATAATCTGATGAAAGAAGGAGCTTTGCAAGATGATACTTTTAAATTTGCTAATTCAGGATTCTTTGAATACGGAACAAATTATAAAACACGTGTTTTTAAAAATTCAGGATTGCTATATATAAACTACGGACTTTCGTTAAGATATAACAGACTTGTTCCTAAAAACAATAATTATTTTGTAGTAACAGGAACGAATACTTCATTGCAAAATTACCCTGTTGAATTACGCAAAGCAACGTTTAAAAATGTACAGCTTGTAGTGCCTATGTATTTTGAATTTGATTGGAGTAAGTCCAAAATAGAAGATGATGTAACTATATTTAGAAGGAATAGAGGTTTGCGTTTTGGTTTTGGCGGATTTGCAGGTGTAAATATAAAATCTAAGCAAATACTGAAATATAAACTAGACGGTAAACGCGTGCGAGAAAAAGCTAAAGGAGATTATAATGTAAACAGCTTTGTTTACGGACTTCAAGCGCAACTAGGTTATAAAGATACTAGTTTTTATGTAAAATATGACATGAATGATTTGTTTAAAAATGATTTTTCAGGGCAAAAAAACATATCATTTGGAGTGAAATTTGACTTGTAAAATTTAAAATAATTAATTTGTTTCTCAGAAAACTTCTTAAAACATGCTTTTAAGAAGTTTTTTTTTAGCTAAATTTGCAAGCAAGTAAATTACGTAATATAAAAAATGTTTCAAGGATTAAAAAATAAGGCGCTAGCCAAAAGATATAACAAAACACTTATTTCACACGAAAATAAGTTTAATCCAGAAATATCAAGAGGAGTAGAAACTATAGGAATCCTTACGGATGATTTAGAATTTGACGTAACAAAAAACGTTAAAGAGCTAGCCAGTCTATTCAATATAAAAGAAAAAAATATTTCTGTTTTGTTTTTTGCTAAAAATGAATTGGGAGAGAAAGACTTTTTATATTTTACGGCTAAAAATTTAGATTGGAACGGTAAGCTAAAAAGTGAAACGGTTAATCAATTCGTCTATTACCCCTTTGATGTTTTAATTAATTATAGCAAAATGAACAATCCGTACCTTAATATGGTTGTTGTTAGTGCTAAAGCAAAATTTAAAGTTGGTTATGAATCTTTAGATAACAGATTATATCATTTTATGCTTTCATTACAAATAAATAGCGAAACTACTTTTAATAAAGAATTAGTACGTTACCTAAAAATATTAAAAATTCTGTAAAGCACTTTTACGCTTTATTTACTAAAAGTTACCGTTTATACATTTATAAGGTGCTTTCATAAAGTAGTACTATTATATATGATAGTAAGTACTATATTTGTACTGTTGAATTTAGTAAATAGTAATTTTAACTAAAAATAACCTATTATATATTAAAATATAATTAAAGATTAAGTTTGTTTTTTTGAGTAATTAGAGTGATTGAAATCAATATTTTGATCACTCTTTTTTTGTTTTTGATAGTATAAAAATTATTATTTTAAGGTTTTTATTGCTATTTTTAAGGTTTTCCATATTCCGTTTATGTAGTTTTTGATACCGTTTATGTAGTTTTTGATACCGTTTATGTAGTTTGTGTGTTAAATGTACTAAAAGAAACTACCTTTGTAATCAAACTACTAGGAGAAGAAATTAAACATAAAAACCAAACGCTATGTTTTTTTAATCATATCCAAGTTAAAAGTAAATAAATCTTTTTTTATTTACTTTTTTTTTATTTACAAAAATTAACATTCTCTTAATAGCACTTTTGTTTTAATAATAGTATCATTGCGCTGCCTAAGGAATTGATAGGCTATTATAAGATGTGAAAATAAATTTTGATTACATCGTTTATTTAATTAATTTTGCCAATTCATTTAAAGATATGAGAAAAATACTATTATTATTAATCGTTTTTGTAAGTTTGGTTTCCTGTAGTGAATACCAAAAAGTCACTAAAAACCCTGATGTTCCTGCTAAAATAGCTTTAGCAGAAAAACTGTATAAAGCTGGTAAATATGGTAAAGCCATTACGCTTTATGAGCAAATAAAGGCGTCATCAAAAGGGAAGGTTAGAAACGAACGTGTAGATTATTTCTATGCAGATGCTACTTTTCAAAAAAAGCAATACTTGCTTTCGCAATATATGCTAGAGCGTTTTGCAAAACGTTATCCAAATAGTGAGAAAGCAGAAACTGCTGCTTTTAACGCTATTTATAGTTATTATATTGATACGCCTGTATATAGTTTGGATCAAGAGCCAACCTATGAGGCTATTTCAAAAATTCAACAATTTATTGATGAGCATCCTAACTCTAGTCATTTAAAAGAAGCTAATCAGTATATTAAAGAACTTAATGAAAAGCTACAACGTAAAGATTATGAAATAGCAAAACAACAGTATGATTTAGAGTCTTATGGTGCTGCAATGAAGTCTTTTGATAATTTTTTATTAGATTTTCCAGGTACAAAATACAAAGAAGATGCACAGTTTTACAAAATGAAATCGGCATACATTTTAGCTATAAATAGTGTAGTTAGCAAAAAAGAAAAAAGATTACGTGATGTTGTTGCTATTGCAAAAAGTATAACAAAGCACTTTCCAAATAGTAAATATATAGCAGAAATAAATAAAATGAGTAACGAAGCTACTCAATTATTAAAATAAAAAAACAAAAACAGTTATGAGTATAAATTTTAAAGAATCAAATGCAGCAAAAACAACTATCACTTACGATAGAAACGCTATAGATGCACCTACAGAAAATCTATATGAAGCAATTGCTGTTATAGCACGTAGAGCAGAGCAGCTTAATCTTGAAATAAAAGAAGAATTGCGTAGTAAATTAGACGAATTTGCAACGCATAATGATAACTTAGAAGAAATTTTTGAAAACAAAGAACAAATAGAAGTTTCTCGTTTTTATGAAAGATTACCAAAACCTACTGCATTAGCCGTAGAAGAATGGTTGCATGATGAGATAGCATTTCGTTATGCTGACAAAAAATAAAACTAGCTATGGCTGTTTTAGAAGGTAAAAAAGTATTACTAGGCATTACTGCTGGTATTGCTGCTTACAAAACAGCATCATTAGTTCGTCTA
The DNA here is from genome assembly GCA_964408665.1 of uncultured Flavobacteriaceae bacterium. GTDB lineage: Bacteria > Bacteroidota > Bacteroidia > Flavobacteriales > Flavobacteriaceae > JALSVQ01. The sequence continues at coordinate 4,974 of CAYPAK010000065.1, forward strand.
TTTATAAAATCTGGTGCCACAGTACAAGTCGTTATGACTCCTGATGCCACAGATTTTGTAACACCACTTACACTTGCCACATTATCCAAAAACCCAGTTTATAGCACTTTTTTTGATAAAGAAACTAATCAAGGTGTTTGGAACAATCATGTAGATTTAGCACTTTGGGCAGATTTTATGCTCATAGC
>CAYPAK010000065.1:5261-8261 GCA_964408665.1 uncultured Flavobacteriaceae bacterium
TAATAACTGCTGGTCCTACATACGAAGCTATAGATCCTGTACGTTTTATAGGAAATCATTCTTCAGGAAAAATGGGATATGAACTAGCAAAACAAGCCACAAAACTCGGAGCAAGTGTTACTTTAGTAAGCGGACCTTCTTGCTTAGAAGTGCCTAGAGGTGTAACGTTGATACGTGTAAAGTCGGCAGCAGCAATGTATAATGAAGTACATAAGTTTTATGCTGATACCGATATTGCTATTGCCGCAGCTGCCGTAGCAGACTATACACCTGCAAAAGTAGCCAAGCAAAAGATAAAGAAAAATGAAACAACTTTTAGTATAGATTTGGTTAAAACTAAAGATATATTGCTAAGTATGGGAGAGCAAAAAAAGAAGCAATTTTTGGTAGGTTTTGCCCTAGAAACAGAAAACGAAATTGCTAATGCTAAAGGTAAATTAAAGAAAAAAAATCTAGATTTGATTGTCTTAAATTCGTTAAATGATAAAGGAGCAGGATTTCAATCGGATACAAATAAAGTAACTTTAATCGCTGCTAATGAAAAAATGACTACATTTGACTTAAAATCTAAAGCAAAAGTAGCTCAGGATATTTTTAATACTATAATAACACTATATCATGCGTAAACTATTCTTAATAATTATATTAGTACTCAGTCAGCAGTTTTTTGCACAAGAGCTAGACTGTACTATTTCCATTAATCACAAAAGTATAAAAGGAACCAATACACAAGTTTTTAAAACGTTGGAAACTAGTGTTAATGAGTTGATGAACAAAACGCGTTGGACAAACCGAACGGTAGCCAAAGAAGAACGTATAGCTTGTAGTATTATCATTACATTATCCGAAGGGTCTGATGTGTCTAGCGGAAACTATAAAGGTACTATAGAGGTTCAATCTTCACGTCCTGTATTTAATAGTACTTATGAAACACCAGTTTTTAGTTTTAAAGAAGGTGGTTTTGAGTTTCCATACATAGAATATGATGTGTTAGAATATGATAAAACAGAGTTTAGCTCTAATTTAATTTCAACACTTGCCTTTTATGCTTATACCATTATTGGTTTAGATAGTGATACATTTGCCTTGAATGGTGGTGCTACATATTTTCAAAAAGCAATGGATATCGCTACACAGGCACAATCTCAAGGAGTAAAAGGTTGGAGCTTAGAAGATGCGAAATCTAAATATAATCTTGTAGATGAACTTACAAGTAATACTTATAGTGCTTTTCATGATGTGTTATATAGTTATCATCGTATTGCTTTAGATGGTTTTGCTGCTAATGCTAAAAACGGCAAAACAGCACTTAAAGAATCATTAATGCAACTTAAAAAAATATACGATATTCGTTCTAATTCGTTACTGTTAAAAGTATTTTTTGATACTAAAACAGATGAAATTGTAGATTTCTTTAGTGCAGGACCTAAAGTGCCTAATAAAGAATTGAAACTATTGCTAATTAAACTCTCTCCGTATAATGCAATGAAGTTTCAAAAAATAAGATATTAATTCGTTTAATTAAGACGCTCTAGTGATTACACATTTAGCCATAAAAAATTATGCTTTAATAGCAGCATTAAGCATTGATTTTTCCGATGGATTAACCACTATTACAGGAGAAACAGGATCAGGAAAATCTATATTACTTGGTGCATTAGGATTGGTTTTAGGGAATCGTGCAGATTTATCGGTGCTGAGTAATAAAGATAGTAAATGTGTTATAGAAGCAACATTTCATATAGAGGCTTATAAGCTACAGTCATTTTTTACAAAAAATGATTTAGATTATGAAGCAGATACCATTATCCGTAGAGAGATATTACCAAGCGGAAAATCTAGGGCTTTTATAAATGACACGCCAATTACGCTTAATGTGCTTTCGCAATTAGGAAAGCGCTTGATAGATATCCATTCGCAGCATCAAACACTTGCTTTGTCGTCTAAAGAATTTCAATTTCAATTAATAGATGCTTTGGCTAATAATGATAAATATTTAAACTCATACAGTCGTGGTTTAAAAGCTTTAAAAGAAGCGCAGAAAGCGTTAGATAATTTGTTAGAAGAACAAAAAACAGCTCAAGCATCTTATGACTATAATTTACACCTTTTTACAGAATTAGAAAATGCCAAGTTAATTGCAGAAGAGCAAGAAACACTAGAGGAACGCTTGCAGTTTTTAGAAAATATTGACACTATAAAATTACAGCTATCAGAAAGTTTTTCTTTAATAGAAACCGAAGAAATAGGCTTACAAGCACAGCTATTTCTACTTAAAAACAAACTGGAAAAGTTAAGTAATTTAAGTGATAAATATCAAGCGTTAAACGAGCGTATAAGCGCTGTTAATATTGAATTTCTAGATATCAGTTCAGAAATAGGTTTAGCCTTAGAAAAAGTTGATTTTGACCCGTCAGAATTAGAAAAAACCACAAGTAGATTACAGCTTATTTATGACTTGCAACAGAAGCATAATGTAAATTCAATTACAGATTTATTAGAAAAACAAAAGGAACTAGAAGTTAAAGTCGCTATAGTAAATGATGCTTCATCTTTGCTAAAAGAAAAAGAGCAAACCGTAGCTGATATTAGTAGCAAACTAGAAGAATTAAGCCAAACGATACACCAAAGAAGAGAAGTTGTTTTGCCTAAATTAACCAAGCAATTGGAAGCAATTTTAAGTAAATTAGGTATGAAACATGCGCGTTTTGATATTGGTTTAACTTATCAAAAAAACTTTAATACCAATGGAAAAGATGAACTGAGTTTTCTTTTTACAGCAAATAAAGGGGCGGCTTTTGGTGAACTCAAAAAAGTGGCTTCAGGAGGAGAACTTTCTCGAATAATGCTAGCCGTAAAAACAGTATTGTCTAAATACAAAAAACTACCAACACTCATTTTTGACGAAATAGATACAGGAGTCTCTGGAGAAGTTGCAGGGCAAATAGCACAGATAATGCAAGAAATGAGTAAAAACATGCAGCTTATGGCGATAACGCA
>CAYPAK010000066.1:0-3426 GCA_964408665.1 uncultured Flavobacteriaceae bacterium
GAATCTTTTAAAACTGATTGCGCCTTAACACTAGCTGAATTTTCCCAAGCAGCAGCTAATGATTTTTTATCGTAAAGCATATTTAAAGGCATAGTATCAAAGGTTAAAAGTACATTTCTATCTACTAAAGTTTTTATTTTATAAATAGCACTATCTTTCTTTAAATCAACATAATATGATGATTTATTTAGACCTTTTAAAGTCTTATAATTACTATCAAAAATTATAACTTTTTTAAATGATGAAGTGCTATCACCTTGCGTTTTTGCAATAGCAATTAAGCGTAGCTTTCCTGTTTTAGTATAAATATAATAGCTGTCGTTTATAGCTTCTACAAAATCACCTTCCTCTAATCTTGCAACAATAGAATCTTTAGCAAACACTTTTTTTAACTGATATACTTTGGTACTATCAGTAAGCACCCCTACTTGATGCGAAGTAATCAAAAAACGCCTATCAACCTGTTTTTTGCACGAAAATATACTTATTAAAAATAGTATAGCAATTAGCCTATTCACTAGAGTATTTTTTTGAGTATTCCAAACACGCTTCGTATAAACGTTGCGCTGGTTACTACTTTAAGTATTGGGTTCATACGCGTGCTTTTTCTCCTAGAACTGCGACTATGGCTGCTTGTTTTTCGTTTTTCTTTTGCAGCTTCTTCTTTAGCCTCTTGTTTTTCAACCTCTTTTACTTTTTTTGTAAGAATTTCATAAGCACTTTCCCTATCTATTTCTTCATTATATTTTTTTACAATTTTAGATTTTGCAATAGTATCTTTAAGCTCTTTATCTGTAAGAACATCCATTCTACTCATAGGCGCTCTTAGCATTGTTGCTGCTAATGGCGTAGGAATACCTTTCTCATTTAAAGCAGTAACCAAAGCTTCTCCAATACCCAGTTGCGTTACGATTTCTTTAGTTTCGTAAAATTCAGAATCTGGATAGTTTTCTGCGGCTAATTTTATAGCTTTTCTATCTTTGGCAGTAAATGCACGCAAGGCGTGTTGTACTTTTAACCCTAATTGAGCCAAAATATCTTCAGGCACATCTTTGGGGTTCTGCGTTACAAAATAAAGTCCAATACCTTTAGAACGTATTAACTTAACGATACTTTCTAACTGACTCATTAATGCTTTTGATGCTTCATTAAAAATTAAATGAGCTTCATCTATAAAAATAATAAGTTCTGGTCTTCCACTATCGCCTTGTTCTGGAAATGTGCTATATATTTCAGCAAGCATTTGCAGCATAAACGTAGAAAACAGCTTGGGTTTATCTTGTATATCAGTAAGTCTTAGTATTGATATTATACCACGACCATCATCGGCAATACGTGTTAAGTCTTGTACTTCAAAAGAACGCTCTCCAAAAAACAAATCTCCTCCTTGCTGCTCTAATTCTACTACTTTACGCAATATTGCTCCTGTACTAGCAGTAGAAATACGACCATATTCAGCTGCAATTTCTTCTTTACCTTCTTGAGTAGCAAATTGTAATAGTTTCTTTAAGTCTTTTAAATCTAATAATAATAAACCATTATCGTCTGCATATTTAAACAAAATAGCAATAATACCTCCTTGTGTATCGGTTAAATCTAATATTCTAGATAATAATGTAGGGCCAAATTCAGAAACCGTAGCACGAAGACGCACCCCATTTTGCTCCGAAAGTGTAAGTATTTCTACAGGAAATCCACTTGCCTTAAAAGGAATATCTATAGCTTTATGACGCTCATCAATTTTAGGATGTCCTGGGCTAGGCATCGCTAGTCCGCTCAAATCACCTTTCATATCCATAAGTAATACAGGAATACCTTTGTCCGATAGGTTTTCGGCTAAGACTTGCAGTGTTTTGGTCTTTCCTGTCCCTGTAGCTCCAGCAATTAAACCGTGTCTGTTTAAGGTTTTAAGTGGAATAGTAACTTTAGCGTCTGCTATGGTTTCGCCATCTAAAATTCCTGCTCCAAGCGTAAGCACTTCGCCTTTGGCTTTATATCCATTTTGGATGTTTGCTATAAATTTTTCTTTTCGCGTCATGTTCGTTTAATTTTTTTGTAAAAATAATAAAAAAACTTTTGATAATTCTATTGAATAAAAGAATTATATTTGCCTAATGCTAAATAAAGAAGAACAATTACTTATAGATAAAGGTGAAATGCTTCCATTGATGGAAGAATTCTACACCATACAAGGCGAAGGTTATCACACAGGAAAGGCTGCATATTTCATACGTATAGGCGGTTGCGATGTCGGTTGCCATTGGTGTGATGTTAAAGAAAGTTGGAATGCAAACTTACATCCACCTACAAAAACGGATTTAATAATAACTAATGCAAAAAAATATGCACAAACAGTAGTTATTACAGGAGGAGAACCACTTATGTGGAGTTTGGACTATATTACCTCAAAATTACAGGAACTAGGACTAAAAACACATATAGAAACCTCTGGAGCGTATCCTTTTTCTGGAAGTTTTGATTGGATTTGCCTTTCTCCGAAGAAAACAAAGTTACCATTAGAAGCGATTTATCCTATTGCTAATGAATTAAAAATTATTATTTATAATAAAAATGATTTTAAATTTGCCGAAGAACAAGCAGCAAAAACTTCAGCAAACTGTGAGCTTTACCTCCAACCCGAATGGAGTAACCGCGAAAAAATGCTACCTTTAATTATTGATTATGTAATGAAAAATCCGAAATGGAAAATATCATTGCAGACACATAAATACTTGAATATACCTTAACCAAAATACCAATTATAATGAATAAATTTAAACCCGCAAACAAAATACAAGATTTACAATATTTTGGAGAATTTGGAGGCGTAAATCCTTCTATTTCAGATTCCTCTACGTACACGTTTTTAACAGCAAAGTCTATGCACGATACTTTTGAAGGCACTTCAGAAGGCTGTTATTTATATTCACGACACACCTCTCCTAGCAACTTATACCTTAGTCAAGCACTTGCCGCTATGGAAGGTTCAGAAGGTGCTAATGTAGCTAGTTCTGGTATGGGAGCTATTACCCCTGTTATATTACAACTTTGTGACGCAGGTGATCATGTCGTTTCTAGCAGAACTATTTATGGAGGAACACACGCTTTTATGGCTAATTTTTTGCCTAAATTAAATATTAACACTGCTTTTGTTGATATTACTAATTTAAAAGAAGTTGAAGCAAGTATAACTAAAGATACAAAACTGATTTATTGCGAAAGCGTTAGTAATCCTTTATTGGAAATTGCCAATATTCCTGCTTTAGCCAAAATCGCTAAAAAACACAATATTCCATTGGTGGTAGACAATACCTTTATGCCGATGATACTCTCTCCTATTCAGTTAGGTGCTGATATTGTAGTACATAGTTTAACAAAATTTATTAATGGTTCTAGTGACACTATGGGAGGTGCTATCTGTAGCTC
>CAYPAK010000066.1:3526-6151 GCA_964408665.1 uncultured Flavobacteriaceae bacterium
GTTATTTAAAACTATGATTAATAGTCAATATGGTTTTGGAGGCATGCTTACGGTAGATGTTGGCAGTTTGGAAAAAGCGAATGCTTTTATGGAAGAAATGCAGCATCAAAACTTAGGCTATCTTGCCGTAAGTCTTGGTTTCTATAAAACATTATTTAGCGCTCCAGGAACAAGTACATCATCTGAAATTTCGGAAGAAGAACAAGAAAAAATGGGACTTTCTCCAGGTTTAATACGTATGTCTTTAGGTTTGGATTGTGATATCGTACGAACTTATGAAATGATGCGAAAAATAATGGTTGATATGAATATTTTATAACTAAAAATTTAAGCCATAAAAAAAGGAGTATTTTATAAAATACTCCTTTTTTCATAGTTATTTAATTTAAAAACTATTCCATTTTATGAACACTAGCCTCTAATTGACTTAACAAACTTCTTAAAATAGAGGAATAATTATTCATATCCATTAATAATTCATCTACAACGAATTGTTTTGTTTGCAAATAACTACGTTTACTTGTAAAAATGCTTTTATCATCTTTATTGATAACTCCTACTATCTTAAAATAAATTTCATGAATTTTTTCGTGTACTTTTTCTACTTCATGAAATACATTAAAATTTCTTAATTCCTGACCATCACCATAATACCATTCTCCAAACTTACATTCAGTAGATATAGGCTGCACTTCATCCATGTTTATTTCAAATTTGGAGATATCACGTAAAGATAACTCAAAATAGGATTTCCATTTCATGTGATTTATTCTTGCTGAGGCAATACCATCTAATAACTTTCTCTTCTTGTCTTTTATACTCATAGTTATTTTTTATTAAAAAAAGCATTAAAATTGGTTCTTTTTGGCATCTTGTAAAATATATAAAAGATAAAAATAAATGCTAATATTGCAAAGATAAGATTATTAGTTTGTTTAAAAAATAAAATATTCAAAATTACTGCAAATTCAATGCTAAATAAGCGCATAATCGTTGCATCTATATAAAATTGTATTTTTTTTCGCATAAGACCTTTATAATTTTTTAAATTAATTAGTTTTTTATTAAAATAGGTATTACCTATATACAATATAGCCAAACTAATACTTAATGAAATAAGGATTCTAAAATCACTTATATTTATATTATCAAATAGTAATACTTCTTTTTTTTGAAAAAGTGCAATTATAAAATAAGCCAAAACTCCTGTAATTAATAATAAATAAGTCGTTCGTAATACTTTATATTCTTTGTCTGCAAAATGAGTCATTCCTTACATTTTTTCGTACATAGCACGCAGTTTTTCTCTTGTAATGGTTTTTTGCCAATCTTTTCCTAAGGCATTTTCCCAAAGTGGTACTAAACTAAGTGCTACATCTATCATTGTATCAAACTCATTATCAGTCAAATTAGCACATAGTCCCTGCGGGATATCAATATTGTGCTTTTTGACCATATGTTTAAATTCTTTTACCCCTTCTGGATAAAATTCTTCTAATTGATCAAAAACAATACAGTTTCCTACACCATGTTTTGTACCTAAAAGATAAGATAAACCATAACTCATAGCGTGAGCTACACCAACTTGAGAATAGGCAATACTCATACCGCCGTGCCAAGATGCCATCATTAGCTTGTTTTGAGAATCCTCATCGCGCACATCTTTTTCTATATATACTTCTCTACAAAGCTCTAATGATTTTTCACCATAAGACTCACTAAAGGTATTTAGATATGTACCTGTAAGCGACTCTATACAATGTATATAACAATCCATCCCTGTATAAAACCATTGGTTTGTAGGCACATCTTTAGTTAATTCTGGGTCTAAAATTACTTGATCAAATGGTGTATAATCAGAGTTCATCCCTAGTTTTTTCACAGGACCTGTGAGTACTGTAGTACGAGATACTTCTGCTCCTGTTCCTGATATGGTAGGTATTCCTACATGGTAAATACCTTGATTTTTTACCAAATCCCAACCTTGATAATCTGCCGAAGAACCTGGGTTTGTAAGCATTAACGCTACAGCCTTAGCATAATCTAGCATCGTTCCTCCTCCTATTCCTATAATTCCAGAAGGCAATTCATCAAATTCTTTCACTATTTCATCACGCAAAGCATCTACAGTTATTGTTTTAGGTTCATCTTTAGCACTTTGAAAGATAATTTTATCATTATTTTTTAAAACTATCCTATCTAAAAGCCAATTATTATCTTTGAATACATCATCTATTATATAAATAAATGGCGCTTTATCGCTTTTACGTTTGGCATCTAATATTTCATTGATTTGATTAAAACTGCCACGACCAAAAACTACGCGTGGAACCATTGGAAAATTTCTAAATTTCATTGTAATGTGATTTAATTAGATGGCTAAAATACAAAATATATATGCTATTCTAAAATTAGTTTTATACTTTTTGCTGTAGTTTTGGGTATAAGAACAAAAAGACTTGGCTGCGTGATTACAGCGGTTGTCATTGTAGGTTTTTCTTCTTTTAAATTTACAAGTAATGTATCATTTTCTGTTGAAATAGCTGTAATTTCGTATGTATAACCTCCAGCTGTTTTAGTACCTAAAAATAATGCCAAAACGGTGTTTTTATCAAAATCAATTTT
>CAYPAK010000066.1:6251-8164 GCA_964408665.1 uncultured Flavobacteriaceae bacterium
TTTTGTGCTAAAATAGCGTTAATTAATTGTTTTGTGCCTTTTTTAGAAAAAACCAAATTACTATTTATTTTTCCAAAAGACAAATACTTTGGGTAATCATATTGAAAATAACCTTTTTTAAGGCAATGCTTTATTTGATTATACTCTTTTTTAGTGGGAGATACAAACACACCATAACCTGTTCTTGAGCGTTGTTTTGTTACAATTTCACCACTTTTTGTTTCATATATTAAACTTATATCAATTTTCTTGCCATCATTATGACTAAGGTGAGGAAGTAACGGAAATTTATTAATAAATGGAAAATTAGCATCTAAATAATTGATGCGAATTTTAGTGTTTTTAATATCTTTTAAAACAGTAGCCAATAGCTTATTTAACTTTGGTCTTACATAATTTCTATTTAGTATAACAGTCCAATATGTAGTTGGTTTTATACGCTCATTTTGTATTATTTTTTCTCTACCAAATAATGGTGCAACAATTGGAATTACTAGAAAAGTTGCTAAAAAATAGCCTGACAAAAAGAAAAATGTTTTCTTCAATCGAAATGACTTTTTAAAACGTTTAGCAAGCCAAAAAGAGAGTAACAAAACAAGTCCACCTATTTGTGTTAATGCGGTTAATACTACAAACAGTAATGCGATGCATAAAATTTTTAAAATAGCCTTCATTAATCAAAAATACAATTTATTTTTGACTTAATGCTTTTGTATATAGCGCTTCATATATTGGCACTATAGTATTTACATCAAACTGTGTTGCTTGCTCCCTTGCATTAACTTTAAACTGTTCTAGTGTTTTATCATCTTTAAGAATTTTAAGGGCATTTGTAGCCATTTCGGCTACGTTTCCTATATCGCTTAAAAAACCTGAAACCCCTTGTTTATTTACTTCTGGTATTCCTCCAGCATTACTAGAAACTACAGGAGTTTTATAAAGCATCGCCTCTAAGGCTGCTAGCCCAAAACTTTCTTTTTCTGAAGGCAATAAAAACAAATCAGAAAAACACAATAAACGGCTTACATCATTAGTATTACCTAGAAAAACAACATTTTTTTCTAGCGCTAATTTTGCAACTAAATGTTCTATTTTTTCTCGCTCAGGACCATCTCCTGCTAATAATAATTTGGCAGGTATCTTATCTAAGATTTCTTTAAAAATATAAATAACATCTTCAACTCTTTTCAAAGGTCTAAAATTACTAACATGAGTGATAATACGTTCTTCTTTTTTAGCAAGAAGATTTCTATTACAATCTGTAAAGTCCGATTTATTACGATTTAAATCAATGAAATTAGGAATTACCTGAATATCCTTTTTTATATCAAATATATCGAGTGTATTTTCTTTTAAATTTTGAGAAACAGCAGTAACAAAATCAGATTGATTTATACTAAAAGTTACCGCAGGTTTATAGTTAGGATGGCTACCAACTAAAGTGATGTCTGTACCGTGTAATGTAGTGATTATAGGGATATTAACACCTTCTTCTTTAAGTATCATTTTAGCATTATATGCAGCATAAGCATGAGGAATAGCGTAATGCACATGAAAAATTTCTATAGCGTGTAATTTAGCAATATCAACCATTTTACTAGCCAAGGCTAAGCCATAAGGCAAGTACTGGAACAAGGGATAATCGGGTACATGAACTTCATGAAAGTGAATATTTTCATTAAGTAAATCTAAACGAACAGGCTGTTTATAGCTTATAAAATGAATTTCATGACCTCTATTTGCTAAACGCATTCCGAGTTCGGTGGCTACAACTCCACTTCCTCCATAAGTAGGATATAAAACGATGGCTATTTTCATACTTATATTATTTGATACAAAAAAAACCGTCTGAATATGTTTCAAACGGTTTTATAAGTATTGTTTTATTACTTTAATTCGTGAAAAACACGCTG
>CAYPAK010000067.1:0-8138 GCA_964408665.1 uncultured Flavobacteriaceae bacterium
GTATATTGAAACTGTGTGTTTCCACGCTCGCCAGCATCATTAGTTAAAGTTAAAAATTTTATTTTATAATAAATGCCTTCTGCATCTTTTAGAATATAAAAAACATCTGATTTTGTATGTGGCGTTACACCTGGTCCTCCACCTACACGCCAAGAGCTTCCTATGGCACGTTGTGAACTTATAAAACTAGCTTGATCGATGTCATTTAATGAAAAATTATCATAATCAAAAGTTGTAGTGCTTACTTGATATGCAGTTACTTCTTGTAAATTATTAGTTAGAATATAATCAGTATAACCGTAAGTTCCGTAACCTGGTATTTCATTGGTAAATGTAGTAAAACAAAAATCCCAATTTTGTTTTTCGGGTGCTATATTTACTTCAGTTTCGGTATTAAAACTAAAGTAAGTAAAATTATGTGTGTTATTTTTTTGAATAGTTATTTCTTGATAATCACTATCATCTAAATCTGCATATTGTAGTAAATAGGTATCATTTCGTTGTAGAATTCGTATTTTTTTCCATCCACGATGTGCTCCTGATATGGCTGTTCCACCAAGTGATGGAGTCTCGGTGCCTACCACATAGCCAAGATTAAGAAGGTATACTTTATTATCAGTATCATTTTCGCTTATTGTAGCTATTGCTGTGTTTTGAATGTCTCCATCAAAATCATCTACAAATGCCGTGTTGCTTGGGTCAAATGTTGCAACGGCTACTTGAGAGAATAAATCTTGGACAGTTGCTGTGTTTACACTGCTTAAATCAATAGTTTCAAGTTGTTTTGTAGCCATAAATATACTAGAATTTAAACCGACTTGGAAACCTGATCCATTATAAAAACGTAAATCCCAAGTATCTCTTTGAATGCTTGTTTGTGTATTACTACTTAAATCAATATATACTTGATTTTGCTCATTTGCTCCGCCAATGTTTGGGTTTACAAATGCAGAATTAACAGGTGTTTCTCTTTCTGGAATTGCTTCTTCTTTGCTACAGCTTATTAATGTAAAAAAGAGTGTTAGTATGCTTAATTTTAAAATTTTCATATTATATTTTTTTATAGATTATAGTTAAGTTTAAAAAAGTAAGAGCGACCATATCCCATACTTGTTGTGCGGTTATTAGCACTATGAGTTCCTGAGATTATAAGATCACTAGTATTGTTTATTTCTATGATATTAAATAGATTTCTTACGCCTAGCGTTGCTTGAAGTTTATTGTTTAAAAATGATTTTTTAACCGAACAATCTGCCCAGCTAAAGGCTTCGGTTTTTTCTTTTACATAATTGTCATCACTATCTAAAAAGTAGCTTTCTTGGCTGCCATTGTATTTGTAGCTCAATGCAAATTGGGTGTTTATTTTTGGAATACGGTAGCTCAATCCTGTGTTTACTTGTAGTGAATAGATGTAGTTATTATTTACTTCTTGGTGTTGACTTTGTTTTACTCCTGTAATACTTGCGCCAAGTTGTGCTGTAAAATTATTGTATTTTAAGCTATTATTTGATGATAAATTAATGGTTTCAAACTTGTTAATATTTATATATTTATAAGCAAGTTGCGGTGTGGTAGCTATTATGGCAAGGTCAATTTTATCCTTAACTTTTATATAACCAAGTTTTATTTTATTAACCAAATAAGCGCCATTATCATATTGTTTTCCTTTTTTGAGATGGTAAAAAACAGAAAAACTTTGTTCTGGAACTAAATTTTTATTTCCTGTTACATTATGATTAGCATCTACAAAATAGGTATATAATTCGTCAAAATTGGGTGTTCTAAAAGAGCTTCCTATTATGAGACGTGTTTCCATGTTATTAGGTAATAGATAACGCGCGTTAAAGGAGTAGTTTAATTCGTTTTTAAATTCTGAATTATTTGTATATCGTAATCCACCACGTAATTTTAGTTTATCAGTTACCTTATATTCTAAAGTACTAAAAGCAGCAAAATTTGATAAAGAATTTCTAGTATTTATGGTGTTTATTTGACTTGCAGCAGCAGCGCCATAACCGTTTTCTAAATTGTATTCAAAACCCAATTCATAATCATACGGTTTATCACTCACAAAATGATTAAAAACCGTTTTGCCAAAGTAAGTCTCTCTAGAAAGATATTCTTTGTAATCATCTGCAATGGCTTCTCTAGTATAGAGGTCATAAATTATATCGCTATATTTTTTTTCTTGTTTTTGGTAGGCAAACTGTGTGTTAAAGTTAATGTTGTTTTTGATTTTTCCTGTAAATGTAAGGTCATGCGTTATTCTGTTTGATGAGAATTTTTGATCATTTGTTTTCTTATCATAGGCGTTTATTTCTGCATTATAAGTGGTATTTACAGTGCTGTTGTATTGGTTTAATAATTCATTAAATAAACCGATTTTATAAGTGATTTGTATTTTGTCGCCATTATATTTTGCAATACCTTTACCAAAAGATTGCGCTTTAGGAAGCCAATCATATCCGCGTAAGCCATCATCTTCTATGTAGTTTTTTCCTTTGTAATTATTTAAAAATCCTGTAAAATTATTTCTAGAAAATAGACCGTTAATATAAAATTTACCAAATTTATGCGCTATGTTTAACCCTGCAATATGCCTGCCTTTTGCCCATAGCTCGTATTCGTTTCCTACACTTTCTTCTTGAATATCAACGCTTGCTTTCCAGCTGTTTTTTATACTCTTTTTAGTGATAATATTGATTACTCCCGAAACGGCATTAGCACCATAAGAAACGCCCATAGAACCTTCTACAATTTCTATTTGTGCTACATTGTCTAAATTGATTTGGGTAAGGTCTATATTGTTCCCTAGACCATCTTCGGTAACCATAGGAATACCGTCTTCTAGTATTTTGAAATACTGTCCATCAAGTCCAAAGAGATTTACTTTAGATTTTCCTGTCTTGGTATTTGGTATTATTTGAATGTTTAAGTTTTGATTAAGCAAATCAGCAAGATTATTTGCTGCATTTTGTGCTATCATCTTACTATTTATAACTGTTACATCGTGTACCGATTTTTTGATAGACTGCTTGGCATATTGTGCCGTAACTACTACTTCGGTTATTTTATGTACTTTGCTACTGTCTTGTTTTACTTCTTGCGAAAAGCCTAGTGTTGTCGCTAAGAGTAAAATTATACTTGCTATTTTTTGCATTTTTTGCTTCATTAAAATTAATAATGATGCAAAGTAACTGCTATTCGCTATTTTAAAACAACGCTAAAAGTTTTAGAAGTATCGTTGTATAATAAATAAATATCGATATGTTGTTAGAAAAACAACGCTAAAAGTTAATTGACTGATTGTTTGGGTTTAAAAATCAAATTTATATTTTATTCCTGCAAGTATTTGTAGTCCTTGTGTTGGGTAATTATACCATCTTTCATAGCTAGTGCCCAATAGGTTGTTTCCTCTTAAGTAAGCGCCTAACTGATTGTTGAAGTTATAATTAAGACGGAAGTTTACATCGGTAAATGCTTTTAATGTTTTGATGTCTTTAGTTAATAAAATATTATCATAAACATAATCTTTACGAGCGCCTTTATAAAAAATATCAAAGCCACTAGACCATTTATCATCAATTTGATAATCAGCTAATATACTTACGGCAATTTTGGGCAGATTCCAAGCTTCTTCAAAATTCTTAGGATTATAACTGTATGAATTAATCGTAGTCTTTAGCTTAAAGGCTTTAGAGAATTTAAAATTTAATGTTCCACTAAGTTTAAAGGTGCTCATATCATCATAATTAACCGTAAAGGCATTGCCATATTCGTAGTTTTCTAAGCTAGCAGGTATTAATCCTGTAACTTCATTGGTGTTATAAAAAGCTTTGTCATATTCTTGTTGGTATGAGCCTGCAATATCATAGCTTATATTTCCCGAAAGTTTACCTTTTAAACCAAAAACAGCTTCATATTGTTTGTTGGTTTGTAGGATGTTAAGGTTTGGTTGTAAAAATGGATTTTCTTGGCTTAGTTTTCGGTAGCTATTTTGTTTTAAAGCGCCATCCAACAGGCCGTAAGCTATAGCTTGTTCTCCTGCAAGTCTGTATGAAGCTTCTACTTTAGGATAAAGATAGAATTTTGAGCTACTACCTTGCGTATTTATAGCGTAGATTGCTTGCGCACCCAAATGTACTGTGAGGTTGTCACGTAGCACAACAAAAGTAGGTGTTATTGCTATATTAGCAAAACCATATTTTGTAGCTGTTGGCGTAGTGTCAAAACTTCCTGATAGGTAATCAAGTTCAAAAGTAGTGGTTATTAGTTCTCCTGCTATTGGAATTTCGAATTGTGGTTTTACGAGCACTTGACTTTCTTTGCTTTTATAACTATCTGAGAAATAATAGAAATCTAAATTACCACCTTTAAAAAGGCTATCATCAAAATTAATAGCACCACCTAAAGAAATAGTATTAAAACTGTGTTTTGGGTTTATAGCATCAAGAGTTGCTTGTGATAAGCCGCTTTTTGCCCCATACCAGTTGTACTGTTGGTTGGCAAAACCACCACCAAAATGGTAGTTCATATGCCTGTTTTGCTTGCGGTAAATAACTGCTATGGCATTATCCATAAAAGCATCTTTGAGTAAAGCATTTTTTACGCCTCCTTGCGAAGAATGATGATGTAGGTTAGCTCCAAAACTGGTCGTTCTGTCAATTTTGTTATTGTACCAAAAATCAAACAAAGCGGTCATATAATTACCAAGTCCTAATGAGGCATAATTATCGTATAATTTTTCTCTTTTTTTCTTAATAACTTTAGCAGCTTTGCCTTTAGCAGGTGTAAAAGTAGAGGCTACAGGCACAGAGGTGATGGTGTACGAAACACTATCTTTTTGGATGTTTATTTCGCTATCAACATTGGGTGTTTCTTTTACTTTGTAAGCGTCAGAGATAGTAGGCGTATATGCTTTTACAACGTTTACCACTTCGCTTCCTATGTTTTCTTCTTCATCTTGTGCAAAACTGGTATTTGCTATGAAGAGTATCAGTATTATGGAAATATATTTTTTCATTTTTTTTGTATTTAATTCTAGCAATTACTTATTTTCAGGTGCTTTACGGTTTGCTTCTTTAGCGTTTATAGCGTCTAGTTCTGTTTGAGCTTCTGCCACAACATCAGGATATTTTTTAAAATTTTTGATTACATTTTTCAGTACATAAGTAGCTTGAAAAACATCGTCTTTAGCATAGAAGTTTTTTGCCATAATAATAAGTCCTTTTGCGCCCCAATATTTATATGGACTATAATCTTTAGCAAGTTTCTGTACAGCAGCATTAGAGGCATCATATAAACCTTCTTTATTTTTGAAGAATGCATCATAATAATGCGATTCTGCTGCAAGTTCTCCTGTGGCAGTTTGCATTAGCGTAGCGTAAGCTGTTTTTGCTGTTGCTAAATCATTAGTTTTAATAGCTGAACGTGCAATAATTACTTTAGCATCAGATTTTACATTATTATCTATTTTGTCATTAGCTAATACTTTTTCGGCATAAACTACGGCATTATGATAGTCTTCTTGCTTGTAGTAGCCTTTCATTAGGTTAGATTGCGCAAAGGTGATATTTTGCTGAAAATCGGCTTCTTGCTCTAGTCGTTTTAATAAAGGCATGGCTTTAGTCCAATCTTTCTTTTCGAGGTAATACTGTGTTAATCGTGACAAAGATGCTTCTGTAAATTCATTTTTAGCTTGATTTATCACAGAGCTGTAGTGGTTTTCAGCCTTAGCTTTTTTACTTGTGTTATATAAAGATTCTGCTAGATAATAATGTGCTTTTAGGCTATACATACCATTAGCATAATTTTTTAGGTATTTTTCAAATGCTACTACTGCTGCAGGGTAGTTGCCTTCTTGATATTTAAGCTCAGCACTTTCGTAGCTGGCATCTTCCAGTTCATCGGTAGATACGGTTACGTAATCTAAGGTTTTTACCCAAGTAGCATATTCATCTACTTTCCCTAAATCTACATAAATACGCTTAGCATTGGCAATAGCTTCTTGCGCCTCATCGGTGTTTGGAAATTGGCTAGCTATTTTTTTGAATTCGTTTAATGCTTTTTCATTTTTATCTTGGTTATAATAGATTAATCCTTTTTTTAATAAAGCTTTGGATACATAAGAGCTTTTAGGAAAATTATGCGTTAGTCTATCAAAAGTACTTATGGCTTTAGCATTATTATTAGCTTTTACATAAGCATTTCCAAGTTCAAATAAAGCATCATCTTGTAGCTTTGAATAGGTATATTTGCTTAGAAATGTATTCAGTTCTTTTATTTTCTTATTATTTTGACCAATAAAAGCATAAGTAATTGCTTTTTGATATTGCGCATAATCAGCATCACGTTTACTAGTTGTTAGTGCTTTGTCGTAGGTTTTTAATGCTTTAGTAAAATCACTTTGTATAAAATATACATCGGCAAGACGGAGGTAACTATCGTTTAAGCGCACTTTATCATCGCTATAATCTTGGCTTGCTTTGCTGAAATACGTTTTAGCTTTGTCATATTTTTTTTGCTTGAAATAGGCATAGGCTAAGTTGTAATTACTATTTTTGTTTTCGGCTAATGCTTTTGCTTCAGGCATCTGTTTGAATAGTTCAAATTCATCACTAGCGCCTTTGGCATTTTGTAAGCGGTAAACACTTTCGGCTTTCCAATAATGTGCTTTTGCGGCAAAACTTTTGTCTAAAGGGTATTTTAATGATTTATCAAAGAAACTTGTAGCATCTTTATATTTTCCATCGTTAAACAGTTCTATTCCTCTATAAAAAGCCACTTTTTGGTAAATGTTTTTATGCTGTGCATTGCTGCTGTTTTCTAAAGCTATTAAAGCTTCTTTATAATTTTTGGAAGTAATATAAGCGCTGATTAATAATTCTTTAAACTCCGCTTTATGTTTAGATTTTGGGTATTTTTTTTGATAATCTAATATAACTTGCGGTGTACTTTTATAAGGATTTCCTATTTCGTAGCTTAGTTTTACATAGTTATAATAGGCATCTTCTTGAATTACAGGTTTGTAGTCCATTTGCGAAGCGTTTTTGAACGCATTAAGGGCTTCTTGTTTTTTGCCTAATTTCAAATAGCTTTCTGCTAGATGATAGTAGGCATTTTGTGCTACGGCATTGTCAGCATTGATTATTTTGTTAAAGTTTGCAATAGCATGTTCAAAATCTTGCTGTTTGTAGTAGGCGTAACCGAGTTGGTAGAAATCGGTATTACTCCATTTGCCACGTTTTCCTTTGTAATTTTTAAGGTATGGAATAGCTGCGTTATAGTTTTTTAGGTTAAAATAACTTTCGCCAATTATTTTTGATAATTCTGATTTTTGCTTGGCATTAGATTTATTAATAAGTTTTTTAGCTTGTTTAATAGCGTCTTCAAACTTACCCGATTTAAAACTCATATCCGCTTGGTAATACGGCAAGTTTTCTTTGTAATTTTCATTATTAGTCAGTTGGTCAAAATAGCTTGATGCTTCGGCAACATCATCTTTTTGATACGCCATATAACCAATGTAGTATTTTGCCTGAGCGCCATATTCTTTATCACTAGTTAATTGCTCAAAAATAGGTTTTGCCTCGCTGTAATTTTTGCTTACAAAATAAACATAGGCTTTATTAAACCGAAAGCGTATTCTATCTTTAGCGCTTAGCTGCTTATCATCTATTTTTTCAAACCATTTTTGGGCATAACTGTATTTTCCATTTTCAAAATAATAATCAGCAACATCTTGAAAAGCACTATTTCGTAAGGTACTTGTAGGATATTTATCTACAAAATCTTGCATCATTTTATCGGCATTTTTATTGCCTAATTTTACTGCAGCATACGCAATATAGTAGGTAGCCGTTGCTTTGGTTTCCTCGTCAGTAGCTTTTTCTTTGGCAACTTGGAATAAGTGCTGCGCAGCAATGTATTGCTGGTCATTAAACAAAGCAAGTGCCTCGTTAAACTCCTTTAAGGAATGTGTGTAAATAGCTGTTTTTTGGGCAAAAAGAGCGCTGTTTACCAATAAAAACAATATTAAAACTAATTTTATATTTTTCATATTCTATTCTTTTATAGCGGATATGCTAATAACGGAATAAAAATACAATTTTATATAAAAAAAGTGTAAAAAAATTATT
>CAYPAK010000068.1:0-1722 GCA_964408665.1 uncultured Flavobacteriaceae bacterium
TCACTATATACAAAGTAATTATGTGTTCCTGCCTTACTATGAATACTGTTTTTCTTTTTGGTGCGTAGTTTTTGCAAATTAGGCACAATCAATCGGAGTGGTAATTCTTTTTCAATAGCAAAAAACCAATTGGTACTACTTATTAAGCCGCCTTTGTTTATGTTTATACTATCTCCTTTTTTAAAAAACCAAACAGGCGAGTTGTCATAAATCTCTGTTTCACCACTAGTGGCAGATAAGGGCACATTTACCGATTCACGATTACAACTAATAAAAAAAATACTAGTTAATAAAAAATAGATTATACTTTTTGGCGCCATCCTAAAGTGTCTTCGGTTACATTATACTGAATATTCAATAAGTCTTGCTTGAGTTTTGTAGCAAAACTATCCGCTTGTTTTGTTAAAGGATATGCCTTGTCTTTATAAGCAAAAGAAACAATAGGTGTTATCACGGCAGCAGTTCCTGAACCAAAAATTTCTTTAAGCGTTCCGTTATTATGTGCTGTTACAATTTCATCAACAGTAATAGGGCGTACATCCACTTTTATACCGTCTTGTTTTGCGATTTCTATAATGCTTTTTCGGGTTACACCATCCAAAATTCTATCACTAGTTGGTGCAGTTATAAGTGTGTCGTTTATTCTAAAAAACACATTCATAGTGCCTGATTCTTCAAGGTATTTATGCTCGGTATCATCAGTCCATATTATCTGTTGGTAGCCTTCTTTTATGGCTAACTGTGTTGGGTAAAATTGCGCACCATAGTTCCCAGCTACTTTAGCACTTCCTACACCGCCATTTGCAGCGCGGCTGTATCGTTCTGCAATCACTACATTTACATCAGTATGATAGTAAGCGTTTGCAGGAGCAACAATCACTGCAAAGCGATATTCGCTTGATGGCGCTGCTAGGATGCCAGGTTCGGTAGCAATCATAAATGGTCTTATATAAAGTGAATTTCCAAAACCTTTTGGAATCCAGTTTTTTTCAATTTCCACAAGCTTACGTATTCCTTCTATAAAAAATGCTTTGGGTAATTCTGGCATAGCCATGCGTTTAGCAGAATGATTAAAACGCTTTTGGTTTTCGTCAGGGCGAAATAGCCAAATAGCATCTTGCTCATCTTTATAGGCTTTCATACCTTCAAAAATGGCTTGTCCATAATGGAATACACGAGAGAAAGGTGACATTTCAAAGTTTTTGAATGGGACAATCTCAGGTGTTTGCCAAGCACCATTTTTATAATCACAAATAAGCATGTGATCGGTGTGTATTTTTCCAAATGGGCAGTTATATATATCAGTATCTTGGTATGTAGTGTTTTGGTTTTTTGTTACGGGTATTGTAATAATATCACTCATCATCATATCTATATATTTTCTGCAAAAGTACAAAAAAATAATGACTTTTTTTAATTGTAACTGTTAATAGATTTCTAAAATTTCAATTGCCCAATCCACAATTGGTAGCACATCTTAAAATCACTAAATAAACTCCACAAAGGATACTTAAATGTTGCTGGTTTATTTTTTTCAAAGAAAAAATGCCCAACCCAAGCAAATCCGTAGCCAATTAATGGCAAAATCCACCAATAGTTTGCCCAAATCCCTTTGACGCTTAGCAAAACACTTGTTAAAATAACAATTGATGTGCCTACAAAATGTAATATTCTATTTGCCTTATCTTGATGTTCGTCAAGGTAAAATGCATAAAATTCCGT
>CAYPAK010000068.1:1822-8126 GCA_964408665.1 uncultured Flavobacteriaceae bacterium
TTTTGACCAATTGGTGTGTAGTAATACCTGTTTGGCGGTAGATAAGTTTTACCAAAATCTGCCCTTCGGTTTTAGTGAGTTTTTTGAGCTGAGGCGTAAATTCTTCTTCAAGGTATTTTTGTACTTTTTTGGTGTGTTTTTTACGCTTACGCTTCTTTTTTATATGAACAAGTTCTTGGTTTAATGTCGCTAATTTATCAGCAGCCAATTTAGCATAAGGATAGGCATGATATACCTTTTTACGTAGCCAGTAATAATGTGCTTTTTCTTTATTAGAATTAAATTTTAAGGGTTTAAATTGGATAACTTTTACACCTTCTAAAACAATTTCGCGTACAACAATACTGTCCTTTGCTAAGCTCAAACTGTCAACTGCTTGCCCATAGCTAAGCTGTTGTAGTAAAAGTAAAACAAATATATATTTTTTCATATTATAATTAAATCCAACAATCATACCATTTTTTACTAAAATTGAGTATTTTTTTGATAGAAAACACTATTTTTACGCAAAGTACAAATTATTTAATAAATGCAAGCAATTTCTAAATTACAAAAACAAGTTGATGATTGGATTAATAATCACGGTGTGCGTTATTTTAATGAATTAACCAATATGGCACAACTCACCGAAGAAGTAGGTGAAGTGGCGCGTATTATAGCAAGGCGCTATGGCGAGCAAAGCGAAAAACCAAGCGATAAAACCAAAGATTTAGGCGAGGAACTTGCCGATGTGCTTTTTGTAGTACTTTGCTTAGCAAACCAAACCAATACCGATTTGCAAAAGGCCTTTGAGCAAAAAATGACAGTTCGTACCAAGCGCGACCACGATAGGCACCACAATAATTCTAAGTTACGCTAAATGGATACACTATTATTAGATAATACCCAAAAAAATGTAACAGGTTTTTTGCAAATAGTAGGCTCTAAAAGTATCTCTAACCGTTTACTGATTTTGCAGGCTTTATATCCTAATATTACTGTCAAAAACCTTGCAAATGCTGCCGACACACAAGTTTTAATCAAGGCGTTATCAAGTACAGAAAACACGATAGATATAGGTCATGCAGGAACAGCTATGCGTTTTCTTACAGCTTATTTTGCTTCTAAAGTGGAAAATGAAGTAGTATTAACAGGTTCATCACGTATGCAAGAGCGCCCCATAAAAATTCTAGTGGATGCTTTACGTGATTTGGGTGCTGATATTAGTTATCTCAAAAAAGAGGGTTATCCGCCATTGCGTATTAAAGGAAAAGTTTTAATAAAAAATGAATTAACAATTAATGGTAGCATTAGTAGCCAATATATTTCGGCATTATTGCTTATTGCACCACAATTGGCTACAGGATTAACACTACACCTTGAAGGTAAAGTTACCTCAGTTCCTTATATTGAAATGACTTTAGCATTGCTAAAAGAAATTGGTGTCAATGCACTTTTTGAAGGTAATAAAATCATTATAAAACCTTTAGCAAAAGCATTGGACAAAACTCTTGTTGTAGCGTCAGATTGGTCTGCGGTTTCCTATTATTACAGTTTAATTGCTTTAGCTAAAAATGGAAATTTACGGCTAAAATCATTCCCAGAAAAGAGCTTGCAAGGCGATAAAGCTGTAATGACTATTTATAAAAAACTCGGCGTAAATACCGTAGTAGAAAATGATACTTTAGTTTTAACTAAAGCAAACACTATAATAAAGCATTTGGAACTTGATTTAAAAAACACGCCAGACATTGCACAAACTATTGCAGTTACGTGTTTTGGTTTAGGTATTTCTTGCGAGTTAAAAGGCTTACATACCTTAAAAATAAAAGAAACCGATAGGTTAGTGGCGCTAAAAACAGAACTAGAAAAATTAGGAGCACTTGTGAAAATTACTGATGATAGTATTTACCTTGCTAAGCGAGGAAGTATTAAGCCAGATTGTAGTATTGCGACTTACCAAGACCACCGCATGGCTATGGCGTTTGCACCACTAGCATTGCTTGTTCCTATTCGCATTGAAGAAGCTGCTGTTGTCAAAAAATCGTACCCTGATTTTTGGCAGGACTTAGATAAGGTACTTTATTAAACAATTCATCATTATATAATTACAATTCGGTATGTTTTAATTGAATAAAATATGCCGCTGCTGCATCTTTGTGCTATAATTAAAAATAGAACAAAATGAAACGAATATTATCATTCACTTTACTACTCGTAAATGTAGTAATTCAAGCACAAATCACAGGAAAAGTTGTAGATGTAAAAGGAGAACCTATTTTTGGAGCTAATGTTTATTTAGCCAACACATTTGATGGTTCAACCACCGATGAAAAAGGAAATTTTAGCTTTAAAACTACTCAAAAAGCAATGCAAACACTAGTAGTTTCTTATTTAGGATTTGAAACCGTTAAAAAGAAAATGCTAGTAAGTACAATGAAAAAACTGCATATAAAACTCCGAGAATCAGTAAATACACTTGATGCCGTAGTGCTTACAGCTGGCGCATATCAAGCAGGAGGAAAAGCCAAAGTAGCAGTTTTAAAACCACTTGATGTAGTAACCACAGCAGGAAAGGCAGGAGATTATATTTCGGCAATAAATACACTTCCAGGAACGCAAACAGTCGCCGAAGATGGTCGTTTGTATGTTCGTGGTGGCGAGTCAGAAGAGGTGCAAACCTACATAGATGGTGCGAGAGTGTTTAAACCTTATGCATCTTCGGCAGAAGGACTGCCTACGCGAGGGCGGTTTTCACCGTTTTTATTTGATGGATTTACCTTTAGTACTGGCGGATATAGTGCAGCCTATGGACAAGCACTATCTAGTGTCTTACTATTGAATACCATTAGTTACCCAACTGAAAATAAAACAGATATTGGTATAATGGATTTAGGTATAAATCTAGGGCATACCATTAAAAAAGATTCTACATCTTTTTCGGTTAATGCTATGTATATAAATCTCAAACCGTATGAAAACCTGCTTCCTGACAGTTATATTTGGCATAAAGCCTATAATGGTTTGTCTGGTGAAATGGTTTTTAGACAGAAGTTTAAAAAAGGATTGTTTAAAGCTTATGGTGCTTATAGTTCATTTAATTATGATGTATCGCAAGATAATATTAATTTTACATCAAAAGTTCGTACAGCTTCTATAGATAAAAACACCTATTTTAATACGTCTTATGTAGGACAATTAGGCAATAAAGCTACTTTAAAAACGAGTTTGAGTTATTCAGATAATTCAGCTAAAAAGAAACAGCTTGCAGTAGAAAATACCGAAATAGAACGAGGTGTTTATTTTAAAACAACGCTAAAAAATCAATTTGGCGAACGGTTTAAATTATTGTCTGGAATTTCGTACTTATCAAGTAGCTATAAAGATAATTATATAAGTAAATATACAAGTAATATCGCAGCGATTTATACCGAAGCAGATTGGTTTGTCAATAAAAATATAGGGATTAAATTTGGACTTCGTGGAGAGCAAACAGCAATCAATAAAGAGTTTAAAATTTCTCCTAGGCTTTCACTTGCTTTTAAAGTAAATAATAATGGTCAGTTTGCATTGTCTTATGGTGACTTTTATCAATTAGCAGCCAATAAATATTTAAAACATAATACCTTGTTTAAAAACAGGAAAGCAACACATTATATTTTGAATTATCAATACAAAAAAAATAAGCAATTATTTATAGCCGAAGCATATTATAAAAAATATGATAAACTTATTAAATATAACACGGATTATATTGTGCCAACTACTGTATTTTCGCAAACGGGAAAAGGTTATGCTAAAGGCTTAGATATTTTCTGGAGAGATGCTAAGAGTTTTGATAATTTTGAATATTGGATTTCCTATTCTTATCTTGATTCTAAACGTAATTATATGTATTATTCTAAGGCTGTAGCGCCGAGTTTTACTTCAAAGCACAATGCTTCTTTTGTAGGAAAGTACTGGAGTCAGAAACTGAAATCACAAATAGGTTTTGCTTATAATTTTGCTAGCGGAAGACCGTATAATAATCCCAATACAACTGATTTTATGGCAGAAAAAACCAAAATATACCAAAACTTAAGTTTAAATTGGGCGTATCTAATTAGTCAACAAAAAATACTGTATTTCTCCGTTACTAATGTGTTAGGTTTTAATAATATTTATGGTTATGATTATAAACATATACCTGATAGTTTAGGAAACTTTGATAGAGCAGCTATTGTTCCTGCTGCAAAACGTGGTGTTTTTGTAGGTTTTTTCTGGACGATAAGTGAAAATAAAAACAGCAATCAATTAAAAGATTTGTAGGGAAATGGAATTCTTCTTTCATCTCAACAGTCCCTGAATCAAGTTCAGGGTGACGTTCGCTACTTTACATTTTTTTTACTTCAGTACGTCTACCTAAGAATTCCCCCTTTGGGGGCTAGGGGAATTTTACTTCAACACGTCATGCTGAACTTGATTCAGCATCTGTCCCTAATGGAGATACTTAATCTAAGAAAACTTAGGAAAATACTCAGTCATTATTTTTTTTAGATGGCTTTTGTCTAGGTGCATATAAATCTCGGTAGTGGTTATACTCTCATGACCAAGCATCATTTGTATGGCACGTAAGTCGGCACCATTTTCTAGCAAATGTGTAGCAAAGGAATGCCTAAATGTATGCGGACTTATATTTTTTTGAATATTAGCTTTTAGCGCAAGCCGTTTGATAATTGTAAAAATCATAGCACGCGTAAGTCCTTTTCCTCTTCGGTTTAGGAATAAAGTATCTTCAAAACCCAGTTGTATTTTTTGATGCTGCCGCTTGTCTTTGCGATAGGTAGCAATATACTCTTGTGCTTGCTCGCTTATAGGAACAAAGCGTTGTTTGTCTCCTTTTCCTAATACACGAATAAAACCTTCTTTAAAGAATAAATCAGATATACGCAAGGTGGTGAGTTCTGTAACACGGAGTCCGCAAGCATATAGCGTTTCTAATATAGCTTTGTTTCTAATACCTTCGGGTTTAGCTAAATCTATGGCGTTTATTAATAAATCTATTTCTGTTACTGATAAGGTATCAGGAAGTTTTCGTCCTGTTTTTGGAGCTTCTATGAGCGCTGTAGGATTGTCATCTCGTATGTTTTCAAGAATTAAAAAATCAAAAAAACTACGAATTCCAGAAATAATACGCGCTTGTGTTTTGGGGCTTATTATTTTGGCAATTTCATAAGTGAACTGCAGTATTGTTTCTTCTTTTAGTTCAGTTGGACTAGTTGTAATATCGTTTGTTTCTAAAAAACGAATAAGTTTTTCTACGTCCATACAGTAACTAGCTATAGTATGTTTGGATAAACCACGCTCTAATAATAAATGATTTTTGTAAGTTAACAGTGCATTATTCCAGTTCATAATACAGCAAAGATACAATTATAAGTAAAAAGAATTATTTTTTTAAGATTTTTTGGGTAACCATTTGCTTGTTTTCAAAATGGACAGTAGCAAAATAGATACCTCTTTTTAAATCATCAATATAGATATCTTTTAAATTATTTGAGTTTTTTATAATAATAACTTTAACACGATTACCAGTAATGGCATGCATTTCTATTTTTACAATACGAAGCCCTGTTTCGTTAGTAACGGAAAATTTATCTTTTATAGGATTTGGATAAAAAGCAATATGTTCTTCTAATTTGGGTTGTTGATCATCCAAAAGTTCAGGTGAAAAAATTTCACCAGCATAACTGCCTTCTTTTTGTGCGAATGCATGTTGAAAGCTTGTTGCGAACAATAATATTAAAATAATAAAACGTAATTGTTTTGCCATAGTTACTCGTTATTGCTGCAAATGTATAAAAAATTATGATATAGAAGTTTAAATTTCTAAAAATTTACTATTATCTTTACAAAAAACTAATATAAATGAGAATAACACCCCCAAACCTTAACATATTCATGATGTTTAAGTTGCCATCTGCTTTTTTTACAGGAGTGCGACTTCGTAAGATAACAGACGAGATAGCTGTAGTAAAAGTAACCCATCGTTGGGTAAATCAGAATCCATTTAAATCATTGTATTATGGTGTGCAAGCGATGGCAGCAGAGCTAGCAACAGGCGCATTGGTTATGAAAAAAATACAAGAATGTGGTAAGCCTGTTTCTATGCTAGTAACCAAGCAAAGCGCTACATTTACCAAAAAAGGCAGAGGACGCATGGCTTTTGTTTGCGAAGATGGCGCATTGATTGATGAAAAGCTAAAAGCAACATTAAACACAGGAGAAGGGCAAGTGATTGTGCTTAAAACTATTGCTAAAGATGCACAAGGAGATATCGTTTCTG
>CAYPAK010000069.1:0-1391 GCA_964408665.1 uncultured Flavobacteriaceae bacterium
CCACTTGGTGTTGTAGCTCAGATTATTCCTTGGAATTTTCCATTATTAATGCTTTCTTGGAAAGTGCCACCAGCACTTGCAGCAGGAAACTGTGTTATTTTGAAGCCTGCAGAGCAAACGCCTTCAACGGCTACTTTACTAATGGAGAAAATTGCAGATGTATTTCCTCCAGGAGTTTTAAATATAGTTCACGGTTTTGGTCCTGAAGCGGGTAAACCACTAGCATCTAACTCAGGTGTTGATAAAGTTGCATTTACAGGAGAAACTACTACAGGACAGCTTATTATGCAATATGCTTCTAAAAACATAAACCCCGTTACTATGGAATTAGGAGGTAAATCACCTAATATTTTCTTTAACTCTGTAATGGATGAAGATGATGCTTTCTTAGATAAAGCTATAGAAGGAGCAGTGCTTTTTGCCTTTAATCAAGGAGAAGTATGTACTTGTCCATCACGTTTATTAGTGCAAGAAGATATTTATGATGCTTTTATGGAAAAAGTAATAGCACGTACCAAAGCTATTGTACAAACAAACCCTTATGATACTAACTGTATGATGGGAGCACAAGCATCTAATGACCAATATGAAAAAATACTTTCGTATATCAATATCGGTAAAGAAGAAGGGGCTAAAGTACTGACAGGTGGTAATGCTTGTAAACTTGATGGTGAATTTGCAAACGGATACTATATAGAGCCTACTATTTTAGAAGGACATAATAAAATGCGTGTATTCCAAGAAGAAATTTTTGGACCTGTACTTGCAGTAACTAAATTTAAAGATGAAGCAGATGCTATAGCTATCGCTAATGATACACTTTATGGATTGGGAGCTGGAGTTTGGACACGTGATGCACATCAATTATACCAAATACCTAGAGCTATAAAAGCTGGACGTGTTTGGGTGAACTGCTACCATGCTTATCCTGCACATGCACCATTTGGTGGTTACAAAAAATCTGGATTTGGTCGTGAAACACACCTTATGATGATGAACCATTATAGACAAAACAAAAACATGCTTATTTCTTATGATAAGAATAAGTTAGGTTTCTTTTAAAAATCAATCATAGTTTAATTATGAAAAGGCTAGCTAGGAAACTAGTTAGCCTTTTTTTTATATAATAAAAACATAAAATAGTAAAAAATGAAATTTGAACGCATAGCAATAACCGAAGAAGCAGCAAAAATAGTAGAAAAACTTAAAGCAGAACATGGAGAACTTATTTTTCATCAAAGTGGTGGATGCTGTGATGGATCTGCTCCTATGATTTTTGAAAAAGAAGATATGTACCTTGATGAGAGTGATATTCATTTAGGTGAACTCTGTGGTGTTAATTATTATATGAATGAAGAACAGTTTGAATACTGGAAACACACCCATTTAAC
>CAYPAK010000069.1:1491-4016 GCA_964408665.1 uncultured Flavobacteriaceae bacterium
ACTGATTTTTTAAATCATGATTTTTACGATGAAAAAGGAGAAAAACTCCCTTATGACAACGAAACTATTATAACGAAATTCAATGCAATTACAGGTATTGAGGCTCGTAGATATGCTCAAGAAGGAGAAGTAAACTCCGATTTAGGTACAAAAGCTGCACAAGATGTATTAGCAAAAACAGGAATAGACCCAGAAACACTAGACTATATCATTTATGCGCATAATTTTGGTGATATAAAACAAAATGGAGATCAAGGCGATATGATGCCTTCATTAGCAAGTCGTGTAAAGCATAATCTAAAAATAAAAAATCCTAATTGTGTCGCTTATGACATGATTTTTGGTTGTCCAGGATGGCTAGAATCATTAATTCAGGCCAATATGTTTATAAAAGCTGGAGAAGCTAATCGCTGTTTGGTAATTGGTGGAGAAACGCTAGGGCGTACTGTAGATAAACATGATAGAGATGCTATGATTTATGCCGATGGGGCAGGAGCTTGTATTCTAGAAAGCTCTGATCAATCAGAAAAAGGTTTGTTATCTCACGCTTCACAGACATTTACACTAGAAGAAGCGCATTATCTTTATTATGGAGAAACCTATCATCCAACAGCTAAAGATGACAAGAAATACATTAAAATGTTTGGTCGTAAAATCTATGAATTTGCTTTAAATAATGTACCTAACGCTATGAAAATGGCTTTAGATAAATCTGGTTACGGTATCAGCGATATCAAAAAAATATTTATCCATCAAGCTAATGAAAAAATGGATGAACAAATAGTAAGACGTTTTTACCGCTTATTTAAAGAAAAGATGCCAGAGGGTATAATGCCAATGAGCATTCATCAACTTGGTAATAGTTCTGTAGCTACTATTCCTACGCTTATAAATAGCGTACAACAAGGTATGCTCGAAAATCAAGAAATAAATGAAGGTGATGTGGTAATGTTTGCATCAGTAGGAGCGGGTATGAATATTAATGCTGTAGTTTATAAGTTCTAGGTTTTGAAACAAAAAGTGCTTTATTTTTATCCAGAAGCTAAGGCTTTTGTCTTATCAGATAAAGCTATTTTAAAAACAAAATATCAAGTAAAAAGTCAAGCACTACCTTGGTTTAATAAAAAGCGCTTATTTTTTAATTTCATAAGACAGTTTTTTTATCTATTATGGCACATCAGAAAAACTGATAAAATCATAGTTGCTTTTGGTGGTTACTGGTCATATTTGCCCATGTATTTTGCCAAAAAATATAATAAAGAAAGTTATATTATTCTTCATGGAACCGATACCGTTAGCTTTCCTAAACTAAACTATGGCTTATTACGCAAGCCATTATTACGCTATGTTATAAAAAAATCATATCAATGGGCAACGAAGTTATTACCTGTTAGTGAATCACTTATTTATACTGAAAACAATTATTATTTAAAGCGTAAAGTTTCTAAACAAGGCTTTCAACATCATTTTCCTAAATTAAAAACGCCGTTTCAAGTAGTATATAATGGTTTAGACACGGAGTTTTGGAAACCAGTACCGCAAACAACACGAGTAGCAAACCAATTTTTAGCTGCTTTTACCGAAAGTCAGTGGGAGCTTAAAGGCGGAAATTTGATTGTAGCCTTAGCTAAACATTATCCTAAATCTATTTTCAAAATAGCTGGTGTTTCACAAGAATTTGTAGATAAACACAAAGAATCTGATAATATTTTTGGTCTTGGTTTTCAGCCTAAAGAAAGTATGCGAATATTATATAGTGAAAGCGCATTTTTCTTGCAATTAGCTATTTCCGAAGGTTTTGGTCTAGCGCTTGCAGAGGCAATGCTTTGCGAGTCTATTCCTATAGGTTCGCAAGTAAATATTATTCCCAAAATAATAGGAAATTCGGGCTATATATTAACCGAAAACGAAGTAAACCCATTAGTTATACTAGTTAGTGAAGCTAAAACAAAATCTAATGAAAACTTAGGAAAAATAGCTAGAGAACATATTAAAACTCATTTTTCCTTAGAAAATCGTGAGGAGAACTTGCTAAAAGCTATCGACTAAGCAAACTGTTGTTTTTTCTTACGAAACATAAAATAAAGACCTACTAATGTAAGTGGCACACTTAGTAATTGTCCTGTATTTAAAAAAGAAACATAATCTTCTCTACCAGCAACTTGGGGTTCTTTAAGGAATTCTATAAAAAATCGGAATATCCAAAGGTAAGTCATAAACAGACCAAATAGAAAGCCTTCTTGTTTTTTCTTGTCTGTTTTCCAATATACATACCATAATAAAGCAAATAAAACTAAATATCCCAAAGATTCAAATATTTGCGTAGGATAACGATACGGAATGGCATCAAAAGCTGCTCTGAATTTAGATTTTGTCGCTAAAGCGTGATAGGCATCGTTTACGTTTTGTATTCCTGTGAGTTGTTGTACTTTCCAATAGGGCATATCATCAGCATTTCGCACAAATTTGAATCCCAAGGCAGAATTTGTAGGCTTACCAATAATCTCCGAATTCATTAAATTACC
>CAYPAK010000069.1:4116-8085 GCA_964408665.1 uncultured Flavobacteriaceae bacterium
GGGATTAATATTTCTAATAAATGATTTTGATAATAGTCCCAACTGTAGAAAAATACATCACCAAGTCTTGCACCTAATAATATTGCAGCAAAATTATAGATAAACAAAGGCTCTACTATTTTTAAAGGCTCATTTTCATTTTTAAAAATTTTCTCCATTATTTTTAGACCCAATAAGAAGGCTACAACAAACATCAAACTGTAATAGCGAATTTGAATGGCTCCTATACTAAATAGTATTTCTGAAGGATTCCAAGTGATTTTTAATAATAACATAATTATTTTATTTTTTTTGTATCTAATGAATCAGGAACAGGGTCGTAGCCACTTCCTCCCCAAGGGTGACAACTACCTATTCGTTTTAGAGCTAGCCATCCGCCACGAAAGATACCATGTTTTTTTAAAGCATCAATGGTATAATGCGAGCAAGTAGGCTGATACCTACAAGTTGCTGGTTTTAATGGAGAAATAGCTCCTTGATAAAATCGTACTAATAGTATCAATGGAAAGGCTAATATTTTAGTAATTTGTTTCAATTAATTATATAGAAAATGTTGTTCCGTCTTTACCGTCTTTGAGCTGTATACCTAAAGCTAATAACTCATCACGTATCTGGTCTGATAATGCCCAGTTTTTATTATCTCTAGCTTCTTTACGCATTTTAATAAGCATATTTACTACACTTTCTAATAAATCCGAATTAGAATCAGCCTGCACTTTTTCTAGGCCTAATACCTCAAAAACAAAGCCTTTTAGCGTTTCTTTAAATAAAGCTAAATCTGCTGCGTTAATAGTTGCTGTGCCATCATTAATAGTATGAATCATTTTTACCGCATCAAATAATTTTGCAATTAAAATTGGGGAATTAAAATCATCATTCATCGCTTCATAACAACTATCTTTCCAAGCAGTAATATTCAGCGAACTACTAGTACTACTCGCTAGTTTATCTAACACAACGAGAGCTTCCATTAGTCTATTATATCCTTTTTCTGCAGAGGCTAATGCTTGATCAGAAAAATCAAGGTTGCTTCTATAGTGTGCTTGAAACATAAAGAATCGCACAACAGCAGGAGCATAGGCTTTGCTTAATTTATCAGTGTCTCCTGTAAAAATTTCATTAGGAAGTATATTGTTTCCAGTAGATTTAGACATGCGTTTACCATTTAATGTAAGCATATTAGCATGCATCCAGTAGTTTACAGGCGCTACACCATTGCAAGCTGTTCCTTGTGCTATTTCGCATTCGTGATGCGGAAATTTCAAATCCATTCCGCCACCGTGAATATCAAACTGTTTACCAAGATATTTAGTACTCATAGCAGTACATTCTAAGTGCCAACCTGGGAAACCTTCTCCCCAAGGCGATGGCCATTTCATAATGTGTTCGGGTTCTGCTTTTTTCCAAAGTGCAAAATCTTGTGGATTTTTTTTGATTTCTTGACCATCTAAAGTACGTGTATTGGCAATCATATCATCTAAGTTTCTACCAGATAATATGCCATAATGTTGTGTTTCATTATATTTTTTTACATCAAAATATACTGAACCATTAGCTTCATAAGCTAAGCCTTTATCTAGTAGGTCTTTGGTAATTTCTATTTGTTCTATAATATGTCCTGTAGCAGTAGGTTCTATACTTGGTGGTATATTATTTAATTTAGCTAAAATAGTATGAAAATCTACCGTGTAGCGTTGTACTATTTCCATAGGTTCTAGCTTTTCTACACGTGCTTTTTTGGCTATTTTATCTTCGCCTTCTTCGGCATCATCTACAAGGTGTCCTGCATCGGTAATGTTACGTACATAGCGCACTTTGTAATCCAAAAATTTTAAATAACGATATACTAAATCAAAAGACATAAAAGTGCGTACATTACCCAAATGCACATTGCTATATACCGTTGGACCACAGACATACATGCCTACGTGACCTTCGGTTACAGGCTTAAAAACTTCTTTAGTTCCACTTAATGTATTGTATATCTTCAATGTATTCATTACTTATCTTCGTTTGTATTTAATTGAATATGACTCAAAAACTCTTGTTTTACAGCATCATCGTTAAACTTACCACCATAAATAGCAGTAATTGTTGTACTTTTAGTATCACGAACTCCTCTAGAGTTCACACAAAGGTGGCTTGCGTCTATTAAGCAAGCTACATCTTTTGTTTCTAGTGCTTCTTGTAATTCAGCTACTATTTGTTTATTCAAACGTTCTTGTACTTGTGGTCGTCTAGCAAAATAATCTACAATACGATTCATCTTAGATAAACCTATAATTTTACCACTAGAAAAATAGGCAACATGTGCTACACCAATTATTGGTAAGAAATGGTGTTCGCAAGTAGCGTAGAGGGTTATGTTTTTTTCTACAAGCATTTCATCATAGTTAAAGGCATTATTAAATACCGATAGTTTTGGTTTATTAGCAGGATTTAAACCACTAAACAGTTCATCTATAAACATTTTAGCAACACGTCTTGGTGTTCCTTTAAGGCTGTCATCACTTAAGTCTAAGCCCAAAGTTTCCATTATATCGGTAAATGAGCTTTCTATTTGCTTTTTTTTAGCTTCATCAGAAATGGCAAAAGCATCTGCTCGCAATGGTGTCTTAACACTAGTTGCTATGTGGTTTTCACCTAATTCATCATTATATATATCGTTCTTTTTCATATTCAAAATTAAACGACAAACTTACAAAATTTATAAAATAAAATGTATTAAAATTAGCTAAAATGTAAGCGATAGACCAATAGCTTTATAGTTTGGTTGTAGTGCAAAGGTAAAATGGGTTTTATAATTGGATTTCTTTTTGCTTAGTGTAGTTGTATTTTTTAGCTTTTTAATGCGCCTATTTACTACATTTTTACCAATAATATAACCTATTGCAACAGCCAATGGATAATCCGAAGCCCAATGTACTTCGCTTTGCATCATATCAAACGCTAAAATACCTAACATAGAATATCCTACAGGTTTTATCCATTTTTTTTCGGGATAATTACTGGCTAATATAGTTATAGTTGTCATTAATGTTGCTACATGACCAGAAGGGTAGGAGTCATAGTAAGCACGATTGTTTTGGTAGGTTTTTAGATTGGGAAAAAATTGCCATTTTCCACCAGGCACACTTGCTTTAAGAGCGCTTTGTCTTCCTGTAATCCGTTTTAGTGATTGCGTAACTAACGCTACGCTAAATAAACCTTCCATAAGTTCACTTGAGGTGTTTAAGGCTCTGTAATTATTTTTAATTTTCCCGTAGGTTAAAAAAGAGCCACTTAAAACAGAAACGAAAAATACATTTCCTGTAAGATATATAGCAGAATTAAGGTCTTTGGGAGCAACTTCAAAAGGGCCAATAAAGCCGTATTTGTATTTTTGAGTTAATCCTATGTTATTTGCAAAGCGTACCGCTTCATTTGTGAGATTTTGGTCTGCTTTTAGCAAAATAATTGTACTTGCTACTGTGGTAATTAAAGCATCTTTATTTTGAATATGTGCAACACTATGCCCAAAATCACGCATATCTTTAGGGATGTAAGCAAACATATCAAAGAATTTAGGCTTTTGATATTGGTAGCTTAAGCTGTCGTTAATTTTAAATAATTGTACATCTTGGGCTTTAATAAATGTAATACTCAATAGTAGCAGAAATCTTAGAAACTGATTGCGCATTATAATTACTTACGGTATTTTTTTATAGCAGCTTTGATGTGTGCTATTCTATTATCAGGATCGGGGTGTGTAGATTGAAATTCGGGTGTACGTCTTCCTCCGCTTGCTTTTTTGAGTATTTTCATGACTTCAATCATTTGCTCGGGTTGATAGTGTGTATCTATCATAAATTTTACACCAAGCTCATCAGATTCTAATTCATCTTGTCGCCCATATTTCATATTTATCATATTAGCAACTGCAGCAGCAGATTGTGCTGCTCCTTGACCGCCACCAACAGCAACTCCAGA